>JBBDRM010000042.1 GCA_040905475.1 Actinomycetota bacterium | reverse complement strand
CGGCGACGATCCCGCCGAACACGCCGCCGAAGAAGACGACGCCGCCTTCCCAGACCTTCAGGATGTCGACGACGTTCGGCCAGTAGTCGCCGAAGTGGCCGACGACGTAGAAGAGGCGCGCGCCGATGATGACGCCGACGACGGCTCGCATCAGCATGTTCCAAACGTCGTCGCGGGAGATGCCCCACTTCTCGGCGCGTCGCGCCATCAGGGTGCCGCCGAGCGCGTAGCCGACCGCGATGCCGATCCCGTGCGGGGAGATGTCGAGCGGCCCGAGGTCCAGGCTCGGATACGCGTGCCACTGGATGACCGAAAGCATCGGCGAGGATTCTACGCGGGTCGACGCACCACGGCCGGGACCCGGGCCTAAGGCGTCAGACGCCCTGCGGGATCAGCCGCAATTCGCGGGCTCCGAGGCCGCCTTCGACCAGGAAGACCTCCACCTTGTTCGCCCCTCGCCGGAAGGACTCCGGCGCCACCATCGCGTTGAAGCGGACCCGACCGCTCCGGAGGTACGTCCGGGTGACGGCGACCACGCGGCCTTGCACCGCGATCGCGAGGACCCGTGGCGCCTGCGATACGCCCGAGAGGCTCCCGGTCATCAGGGCGCGGATGACATCGGCGGATGGGTCGAACCGCTGGTACGAGCCGGCGGAATCGATCGCCACCCGACCCGCCGTGCCGGCCGTGACGCCTGAAACGCTCCGACCGAGGAGCTCGTGAAATGAGCCGGGCGTGATCGCGTATAGCCGCTCTAGCCCGCCCGCCCGCCCGAACAGATCCAGCTTCCGCTCCACCACGGCGTACTTCTCGGCTCCGTCGGCCCTCACCGTCACCCGGAATCCCCGCGTCGCGAGCATCGCCCGCTCCGCCGGCGACGGCTCCTTCGCGAACATCGAGATCCCGTCGGTCGCGTACATACCCTCGACATCGAGGACGTCGGCGATCGTGGGCACGACGTCGAACGTCTGGACCGGGCGGTCGTCGATCGTGCCCTTCTGTTGGCCCGGCAGCTTCACGAACATGGGCACGGCGGCGATCTCGCCGACCGTCTCCTTCGCGATCACCCGGAGGTCGCTGCCGGCTCGGAACGAGATGCCGTGATCGGCGGTGACCACGACGAGCGCACGATCCCAGATCCCCTTCTCCCGCAGCCGGTCGATCAGCGCCCCGACCTGCCGGTCGACCGCGGCTGCTTGCAGCAGATGCCTTTGATACGCCTGCGCGAGGAGCCACTCATCGTGCCCCCAGACTTGAAGGGTCCGGCCGGGGATCGGGGAGCGCTGTGGATACTCCTGCCCGGATGGGAGGTAGCGCCACGGCGCGTGAGGCAGTTCGATGTGCGCGAACCAGAACGTCGGATCGGTCGTGCGCTCGATCGAAGATGTGAAACGCCGGAAGTCCCCGAACGGATCCTCTGCCAGCGTCACCTTCGAGTTTGCCGTGGCCGTGCCGGACGCCGGCTTCCCGCCTCCCCCGCCGAAGTCGGACCATGTCTGGTCGATGGAAGGGAGGCTCGCCGCGAGGCTCGGCGGCGCGATGATGTGCTCGTACACGATCCGAAGGTCCGAGAGCATCGTGCGCCAGCGCGGCAAGAAAGCCGCGGTCGGTTTCGACGACTCCGTGCAGATCGAGGCGGGGCACAGCTGAGTGAATGCCTCGAAGGCTCGAACGTTGTAGGCGCCACCGAGCAACGTGAAGATGTTGTTCGGGTAATCCTTCGTGATCGGGAGCTTGTTCTTGTCCCCGTAGCTCCCCGTGAGGATCGCCGGGACCGCGATCTCAGTGAAATCGTGAACCGCAGTGGCGTTCCGGAACCACGTCGAGCCCGCGGCGAGCTCGGCGAAGCCGGGGAACATCGATGCGTCGATGCCACCACGCTCGTCCATGAGGGACGCGATCGGGAACTCGTCGACGACCAGCATCACCACGGGGACGGGATTGGCGATCAGCTTGGAGCCGCTGATCGCGGCCGACTGACGCAACACGAGCCTGGACGTCGGCGACGAGAACAGGAACAACGCCGGGAGCAGTAACGCCGAGATCGCGGCGAGGCGGACGAAAGAACGTGCGCCTCGAGAGCGGTAGTAGAGGAGGACCGTACCCGCCCCTAAGAGGGCGCCCGCAACGACGAATACCGGCGCACCAAGGTTTCGGAGCGCGGGCACCCGTTCGAGGATCTGGATCGCAAGGGTCCCGGCAAGCCCGCCGACGACGAGGATGTGGAGCGCGGTTCCGAGCCGCTCATGGATCAGCCCCGCGACCCACACGAAACTTGCAACGACCGCCGGCACCAAGATCGCCAGTCCGAATGCGAGCAAGAACAGATCCACGCGAGGCGAACGCCGTGCGAGGAAGAACTGCGGGAAGCGGCCGGTTAGGTCGAGGATGGGTTGCGCGACGGCGAAGTTGAACGCGACCAGGATCGACAGCGCGATATCCAAGCCGCCGGGCCGCGGCAGGCGGCGGCGCTCCCCCGAAGCGTCGACGGTCGTCATCAGGCGGCCCAAGCATCGCACATACGCGCCTGTCGGCCATTAGGCCGGCGAGGAGGTGTTACGGGGCTTGGTAGATCGGCGAGGTCAGGGCAAGGATAACGAGACGGTTGCGACACAGCGTCGTCTGCTCTCCGACGAGCGGGTCGCAGAGCGACTCGCGCTGCGCTTCGGCATCCGGGAGCACGAGCTCTGCCCGCACCCAGGGGGACGACGTCGTGAACTCCAAGATGCCCTCGGCACCGAGGAGGCTTTCTTCTCTGGCGCCTCCGGTCGTGACCAGCCTGACGAAGCTTCCGGGTAGTGCGCCGTCCGCACGCACGCGCATCGGCGAGCCAGCCGGGACGAGGTCGCCGGCTATCGACTCGAAGGTGCCGTTTCCGTCGGCGTCGGCCTCCAGGTACAGCCGCGGGCCGAGGTAGGCGGGCGGCTGCCAGGAGACGAACGTGTGCCCGGCTCGGATCCCCGCGGTGAGGTCCTGCCAGGTGCGACCGCTCGAGAAGATCCAGGTGGAGGGCTGCCCGACGCCTTGGACCGGAGAGGTCAGCCTCCAATGCGAGTCGCTTCCGCCCGTCGCCGCGACCCGGTAACCGGCGTCGAGGAACCCGTCGTAGAACTCCAGCGAGAAGTCGTTGTCGTTCGCCGACGGGGCCGGCGGCTGCCACGCCCAGACGCCGATGTTCCAGACCTCGACGGCGTCTGGGAGGATCTGGTGCCCGAACTCCTCGAACCAGTCCCGGTCGCCGGGATGGTTGATCTGGAAGGCGCCGCCGTCTGCGCGGAGAGCGTCCCGTGCCGCGATCACGCCGGCGAAGGACGAGTCCCGCGTGCAGACCTGGATCCCTTCGTCGTCGGTCGTCGGGCCGGGATAGCACTTCTCCGCGCCGAGCATCTGCGCATGTCCGGGCAGCGAGTTCTCGTACGCGGGAACCAGGATCAGCTCATCGAGAGCCTCCTCCGCCGCCCACGCCGGATCCGACTGGCTGAGGATGTTGTTGTGGTCCGTGATCGCCAGGTAATCGAGCCCGCGCTCCTTCGCGAGTGCGATCCGTTCGGCAGGGCTGAAGCTCCAGGTCCACGGTTCGTCGCAGGACGCGCCGCCGACCTTGGTGGTCGGGGTCGCGCACGTGTCGTGCCCGTTCTGGGTGTGGACGTGGAGATCGCCGGCCAGCCATTCACCGCCGGCGTGCGAGTTCGCGCCGATCCATATCGGAGACGAGTACGCCTCCTCTCCGTCGGCTTGCGTCACCCGCGCCAGGTACCACGCCTCGCCCCATCCCGACGTCACGGTGAACGTCGCGGGAGCGCCGCTCGCGCTCCCGGCGAGCGCGCCGCCGCTGGTGAAGAGTTCCACCTTCGAGACCGGCTCGCCATCGGGATCGGCCGCACCGACCGTCAGCGTGACGTTCTGGCCGACCGGACGGTTGAGCCGCGCGCCCATCGGTTCGCCGTCCGCCGTGAAGCTCAACTCCAGATCCGCGTCGGTCGTCGCATAGAAGCGTCGCGCGAGCATCGCGTCTCGAACCGCGACCGCGCTCAGGGCGGGAAGCAGGAATCCGGTTCGTGCGTAGGAACTCGGATCTCCCCAGTCGTCGGTGTGCGTGTCTTGCGCGCCGACCAGTCCGAGGTGCCAGCCGTTGTCGAGCGCCCGCGCTATGTGCCCGCTCTCGAAGTAGTCCTTCGTCTTGCCGCCGTTGAACACCTCGATGCCGGCCATCCGGAAGTCGGCGTCGGGGACGTACGCGAAGTCGTTCCAGGTGCTGTCGCCTTTGTCGCCGGGGTGGTTGAACGTCGCGATCGCGTCCTTGTTGGTAAGCAACCACTTCCAGAAGGTGTCCATCGTGAGGTAGCCGCCGTCGATCTTCGCGTTCGTGTATGCCGCCGAGAAGTAGACGTTGATGTGGTCGAAGACGTCCGAGGTCCACTCGAATCCGCGAAGGGCGACGTAGCTCGTATCGGTGGCGGCCTCCGCCTGCTCTTGATTCGCGTCCCACTTCCGGATCGAGTTCGCGCCGTCGGCGAGAAGGCATTCGACGAGCGTGCCGCCCTCGGTCGGCAGGCACTGCTCCGAGAGCGTGACCGGCACGTCGAAGCCCTCCGAGTGCTCGGAGGTCGTCATGATGTCCAGGCCGTTCGCCCGGGCGGTGGCGTAGGCATCCGCCGGGATGGTGCCCGGCACGCCGTCGGAGTACCCGGTGTGGTTGTGCATGCCCGCGAAATAGACGTCGTACCCGGTAGCCGCCGGAAGCCGGGCGGGCATGGCGACGAGTGCCAGGGTGGCGACGGCCAGCGAGAGAGCGGTTCGGGAGCGATCCACGTCCCTCGAACCGTTCGACGGCGGCCGTCCGTTTCCTCCCCCTCGGGCGGCGTTCGGGCCCCGCGATACACTCATCGTCGTGGAACGCCGCATATTCGGGCTCGAGAACGAGTACGGCGTTACCTGTACGTTCCGCGGCCAGCGCCGCCTTTCCCCCGACGAGGTCGCCCGCTACCTCTTCCGCCGGGTCGTCTCATGGGGCCGTTCATCGAATGTCTTCCTCGAGAACGGCGCTCGTCTCTACCTCGACGTCGGATCACACCCCGAGTACGCGACGCCCGAATGCGACGACATCCTGGATCTGGTCGCGCACGACAAGGCGGGTGAGCGGATCCTCGAGGGGCTGCTCGCCGCCGCCGAACATCGGCTCCACGAGGAGGGCATCTCCGGCGACATCTACCTGTTCAAGAACAACACCGATTCGGCCGGCAACTCCTACGGCTGCCACGAGAACTATCTCGTCTCGCGCTACGGCGAGTTCCAGAAGCTCGCGGACATCCTGATCCCGTTCTTCGTCACCCGGCAGGTCTTCGCCGGGGCCGGGAAGGTCCTTCAAACGCCGCGCGGCGCCCTGTTCTGTCTCGCGCAGCGTGCCGAGCACATCTGGGAGGGCGTCTCCAGCGCCACGACGCGGAGCAGGCCGATCATCAACACGCGCGACGAGCCGCACGCCGACGCCGAGCGCTACCGCCGGCTCCATGTGATCGTCGGCGACTCCAATATGAGCGAGTACACGATGCTCATGAAGATCGGCGCGACCGACCTCATCCTCCGCATGGTGGAGGAGGGAACCGTGATGCGCGATCTGACCCTCGAGAACCCGATCCGTGCGATCCGCGAGATCTCGCACGACATCACCTGCCGTCGCCGCGTGAAGCTCGCGAGCGGCCGTGAGATGTCGGCGATCGAGATCCAGATGGAGTACTTCGACCGGGCGCGCAAGTTCGTCGACCGCCGCGGCATCAACGGATTCGCGACGCGAATCCTCGGGATGTGGGAGGAGGCGCTGAAGCTCCTCGAAGCCCAAGATCTCGATCCGCTCGAGGGGAAGCTCGACTGGGTCACCAAGCTCAAGCTCATCGAGTCGTACCGGTCGTCGCGCAACTTGACGCTCGCACATCCGAAGATCGCGCTCATGGACCTCGCGTACCACGACGTGAACCGCAAGCGCGGGCTCTACTACCTGCTCCAGCGCCGTGGCTTGATGGAGCGTGCGGTCGACGAAGCTCGGATCGAGACGGCGATGCGCGAGCCGCCGCAGACCACCCGGGCGCGGCTTCGCGGTGAGTTCATCAAGACTGCGAAGGAGCGCCGCCGCGATTTCACGGTGGACTGGGTGCATCTGAAGCTGAACGATCAGGCGCAGCGCACCGTGCTCTGTAAGGATCCGTTCAAGGCGCACGACGAGCGCGTCGAGAAACTGATCGCGCTGATGTAAGCGCGATCCGAACCGTCTGGCTGACGCCCCTTGACACCCAGGGGGCGGGGCTAGCTAGGCTTGCTTCTTGGCAGCCATCGGCCAAAAGCAGGGCCCGTCCATGGCGGGGGTGCGGTGTGCGAAGCTGGGCTCGCGGGGCAACGATTCTCACTCTGGTCTTCGCGTTCACCCTGCTCTTTGGCCCGTCGGCGCAGGCTACGACCGGTTACCATCACACCGGGGCTCAGACAACGCAGCAGTTCGAGGGTGCCGACGCCCAGATCGAGGTTACTGATCCGTCGCTGCCGGGCAACCCGTGCACGTCGACGACCGATTTCTTCGCTGCGAGAATCATGCTGAAGCAGGGTGCTTGGATGGAGGCAGGGTGGGCCGAGGTGGGATGGCTCACGCCGGGTCTTTGCTCTCATGCACGCTCGATATATGTCTTCGATACGCTACATGGCGTTTGGGAATTCTTCCTCGAGTACACATTGACCACGGGATCAACTCTGCGCGTTCGCGTCTACTCGGATGCCAGCTGCGACGGTAACGCTCCGTGCATCTATAGATCACAAATCTACTGGGGAGGCCAGTGGGTCACTCTCCATGCGGCGTCGATTAACCTGAACAGCAACGCGTACGTGGAAGAGATGGGAGAGGTCTACACAGCAGGCGGAACCCATTTTCAGATTGCCTCCGGCGGTGACGCCGATGTCGACTGGTATAACACGAGACTTCTTAAGTCTGATCGCACGTGGCATCTTTGGCAGAACGCTCCCACCTTGATCGGCGACAACATCCCGTACTACACGAGTTGGCTCATCAATTACTACCGATTCCAGAATTACCGAGGGTAAGCGCATGAGTGTCACGGTGCTCAGAATGACCCGAGTGTTGCGAAGGACTCTCTTGCCGGTTCTCGCGGTCATGGTCCTTGTGCAGTGCGCCGAACCACCGAGGCCGTCAGGTTCGACCGATGCCCCTTCTGAGACAACTTCACTGAGTGCCGAAGAACGGTCCGCAGGTTATACTCATCAGGATGTCATCGACCAGTTCGGTCCAGATGCGGATCTTCCCGTATGCGATTTCGCGGGCGAGCCGAGTGGGCCCGTAGAACCTAAGTCGACTCCGGCCGGCGATCCGGGTGATGAGGCGTCATGTCGGGCGAGTCTGACAGGTATCCACAAGGTTGCGTGCACATCGATGCCGAGTAAAGACTCAACCCTCCCGCCCTGCCCCCGCCCGGCCTAGGACTCAGAAGTCCGGCAGCGCGTAGTAGTTCTCGGGCCCGGCCCTCTCGACGTCGCCGGCCCAGTCGCCTTCGTAGACGTCGTTGGGCCGCTGGAGCGGGTCGGCGAACGACCATGCTTGGCGCTTGTAGGTCCAGTTGTCGGGCTGGAGCCGGTGCGCCTCCCGGAAGTGCGGTACCGCATCGTCGGGGAACCCAGCGCGATGGAGATGCTGGCCGAGCTCGAAATGCGCGGCGGCGAGACCGACCTCGGGCGGCCGGGGACGTGATCGCGCTCGTACCTCGTCGGGCGAAAGGGCGTGCGGACTCTCGGATCCTCGCTCGACCCAATCGCGAAGCGCCGCGACGTACTTCTCCGGCGTGGTCGGGATCTTGCTCGTTATCTGGAGCGCCTTGACGACCCACGGATCGGTGTCGGGAGGAAGCTCCTTCGGGATCATCTTCCGGAACATGGCCTTGCCGGGCCACGCGGCCTCGGGCGGGCGCACGATCATCCCGGCCTCGTCGATCCAGATGCCGGTCGGCACGTTCACGACGCCGAAGAGCTCGTCGAGCGAGTGGGCTTGGTCGATCAGCGACGGATGTTCAGGCGCGGCGCGTTCGATGAACGGCTTCGCGACGTCGATGCCGCCAACGTCGAGCGCGATCGTGACGATCTCGAGGCCCTTCGGCCGGAGCTCGGTGTGCAATTCCTGCCACACGGGCAGGTCGAAGCGACACCCTCACCACGAGGCCCAGGCGAGCAGCAGCACCTTCAAGCCGCGCAGCGACGAGAGGCGGAACGCTTCGCCGTGCCGATCCGGGAGCTCGAGCTCGGGGGCTTCGGCGCTCGCGCGCGCGCGTCCTGCGGCGGTGTCGGGCCCGCGCGCCCACCGGCCGTGCT
>JBBDRM010000041.1:3384-8413 GCA_040905475.1 Actinomycetota bacterium | reverse complement strand
CGCTCGGCGGCTGGTCGCTCGAGACGCAGGCCAAGCAGATCCTCGCCGGGCTCGGATTCAGCGATGAGGACGCGGCGCGCCCCACCGATTCGCTCTCCGGCGGATGGCTCATGCGCGTCGCGCTGGCGAAGCTGTTGCTCGCCTCCCCGGACGCGCTGATGCTCGACGAGCCGACGAACCATCTCGACCTTTCCTCCGTCGTGTGGCTCGAGCAGTTCCTGCGCGCGTATGACGGCGCCGTGATGCTGGTCAGCCACGACCGCGACTTCATGAACGGCATCGTGACCCGCGTCGCCGAGATCGAGCGGGGCAAGCTCGTTCCCTACACGGGCGATTACGGGTCATTCGTCGAACAGCGCGAGTTGCGCGCTCGCCAGGCGGAAGCGGCGGCGAAGGGCATCGCGCGCAAGCGCGCGCAGACCGAGGTGTTCATCAACCGCTTCCGGTACAAGAACACGAAGGCGCGACAGGTGCAGAGCCGCATCAAGATGCTGGAGAAGATGGAGGCCGCGCCCGACGCACCCGTGACGACGCGCGCCATGAAGATCGGCTTCCCGCCGGCGCCGCGTTCCGGCCGCGTCGTCGTCGAGTTGCGGGATGTGGCGTTCAGCTACGGCGACCATCCCGTGTACCGGGGACTGAGCCTTGAGGTCGAACGTGGCCAGAAAGTGGCGTTGGTGGGGCCGAACGGCGCCGGTAAGACGACCTTGCTCAAGCTGCTGGCCGGCGCGCTCGCCCCCACCGGTGGAGAGCGAACGCTGGGAAACAACGTGTCCGTCGGTTATTTCGCGCAGCATCAGCTCGAGGCATTGGATCCGTCGCTCCGAGTGATCGAAGAGCTGGAGCGCGCCATGCCGCCGCACGCGAACGTCCGTCCCCGGGACCTGCTCGGGCGGTTCCTGTTCAGCGGCGAAGACGCGGACAAGCGCGTGCGCGTTCTGTCGGGTGGGGAACGGTCGCGCCTCGCGCTGGCCAAGATGCTCGTGTCGCCGGTGAACCTGCTCTGCCTGGACGAACCTACCAACCACCTGGACATCACCAGCCGTGACGTCCTCGAGGATGCGCTCGAAGAGTACGAGGGAGCGATGGTTCTGATCACGCACGACCGGCATCTGATCCGATCGATCGCCGACCGCATCGTCGAGGTGACGGCCGGGCAGACGCGTTCCTTCGCGGGCGACTACGAGTACTACCTCGAGCGGACGGCCGCGGAGGTCACGGTACCGGAACGGGTCTCCACGCCGCGCGCGAACACCAAACGGGAGGAAGCCGAGGCGAGGCAGGCTCGGTCGCGGCTGAAGTCGGCGGTCCGCAAGATCGAACAAGAACTCGAGGCAACGCACAGCGAGATGGAGACGCTCGGCGCCATGCTGGCCGATCCGGGGTTCTATACATCCGGTGAGAGTGTCGGGGATACGGTGCGCGATTACGAGCGGTTGCAGGAACGGGTCGGTGAGCTCGAAGCCGAATGGGAGCGGCTAACCGCCGAGATGGCCTAGCGAATCCGGCCGTCCGGCTAGGACTGGTCGGCGAAGAGGTCGTAACGCCATTCATTGCACCGGCTGAAGGTGCCCGGCGGATGCTCGAACCGGACCTCCTCCACGAACGTGAAGCCCAGCGTTCGGCCTATGCCATTCGACGCCGGGTTCGCGACCGAAGGGAAGGCGTGCGCGAACCGATGCTTTCCCTCCGACTTGGCGCGGGCGAGGGCCTGAGCGGTCGCCGAGCTACCGATGCCCTTACCCTGGAACGCAACGAGCACGGACCATCCGATCTCGTAGATCGGCTCGTCTCGCCAGGTGCGCTCCCAATACCCGACCCAGCCGACGCCTTCGCCCGTGACGGAGTGAACGATCTTGAACTGCCGGCCCGTGCCCGGCTCGGGCGTCCGCTCGTAGCGCGCTTGGCGTTCGGCGAGCTTCTCCGGCGTTTCCGGTCCGCCGATGTGATGCGTCATCTCGGGGTCGCCGAGAAGCTTCTCCAGGAGTGGGAGGTCGTTCGTGCCCCAGGGCACGATGTGCACCGCGCTTTCGATATCACGCACGGCAATGGACCTCGTCGGCGGAAGGCTCAAGCCCAGCTTGCGGATCCTTCGACGGCCGCCCAAGAAGCAGGCATCGAAGAGCCACTGGAGTTCTTCCCCGCGCTCACCCTTTGTTCGGCCTGACGCTACGAAACCGACTTCGCGGTGGCGTATCAGGTCGAACGACGGGAACCTTTGGGCCGAGTAGCCCGCAACCCCGACGTGAGGGCCTCCACCAAGAGTTGGTGCTGCTCCTCAAGCCTGCCTATCCGTCTGGACAGAGTGGAAAGGCTTGGATCTTTCGAACGTGACATGACCTGGCTCTTGCGCATCAGTTCGCGCTGGGAAGGAACACCATGCCGCGCCGCCCGATGCCGGCCCAGACCCATGGGGTGCGCCGCTTTGAAGCCACACTCGGGACAGACGAGCTTCCGACCGGCCCGGGAACGAACAGAACGCTTGACTGAAGTGGATGATTTAGCCATTTGATCTAGGTTAAAGGAGGACGGTTCTCGGACGCAAAGTCACTCGCTCCTGCCGCGTGAGACATCCAGACGCCGGCTGCGTAACTCGATGCACGACAACAGCCGATCTGGTGAGGGAGCCGTCATGGGTGCCGACGAGGGCAGAAAGACCGAGGATCGTGAGCAGGCCGACATCCTCGAGGAGATGATCCAGTTGCAAGCCGACCTCATGGTGCTTCTGAAGGATGTCCTGAACGAGCTCACACTTCAGGCTGGTGAGGGAAGGACGCTCACCGGCCGGGGCTCTCGCAGAGGATTGTCGAGCAGCTACAGCCGAGCCCAGCATCCTCGCTAGTTCTGCGTTTGCGGCTTCGATAGATGAGCGCTGATCTGGTCGGTCGCCATCGTTCTCGTGTTCGCTCCCATCGCGATCGCCCGCTACCGGCGCGGATGACGATCGCGGGATCAAGACGGCGGGTTAGCGGCCATGGTGCATCGAACGCAGAACTCCGTCAGCAGTGTGCTTCCAGGTCCATTCGCCGGTGACGAACGCTCGGAGTCCCGTCCGAAGATCGGATCGCTCTTCGGGCGGTAGTGCAAGGAGACGCCGCACCCCCGCCGCGATCCGCCGGGCGCTCCTCGGCCCATGCCGGTACGAAAAAAGCCCCGGCCTGCCGACGGCCGTCTCCAACGCTTCGGCCGTCTCGGTGAGGCCGGAGTGCCTAGGCATGAGGGGGAGCGCTCCTACGGCTGCGGCCTCTACGGCTACCATTCCGAAGGACTCCGGAGGAAGCGATGGGATCACCAGCACATCGACCGCTCCCACCAGCGCCGGAACGTCGCGGTGCTCCAGCCGACCGGTGAAGATCACCCGGTCGCTCATCCCGATAGCCGGCGCCCGGCCCAGGTCCACACGCGAAATGTCGGCTTGCTCGAGCCACCGGAGCGCCGACTCGTTCCCTTCGTCGAGGACCCTCACAAGAGCGCTGAGCCACGCGCGCGACGGACCGAAACCTGCGATCAAAGCTCCTACTTCGGGGCCCAGGTGCAGGATCGCTTCGATGAGTTGATTCGTGCCCTTCTGTGGAGCGAGTCTGCCGAGGTATCCGATCAGCGGTCGCTCCGCGCTCGCCAGGGAACGAAGCCGAGAGGCCGACCGGGGATCGTGGCCGGCGTCATCGTATCGGAACGAAAGCTCTTCGAGTGCGCGAGCGTCACGGCGCCGGAGCGCATACTCGACTGCGCGGTCGAGCGCCACGGGATTCCCCGGTATCCCGTCGCGTTCGAGCATGGCCGCGAGCCGTGCCAGCGCTACATGGCGCGGCTCTGCGCGAAACATCCGGCCGTCGACGCCCGGGCGCACGACCCGGCTCCGCTCTGCGATCGTGGGGAAGATGCGAGCGAGTCGGCTCAGAACGTCGGCGCTCGGTCCGATCACCGCCCTAGCTCCCTCCAGCGCCTCCCGAGCGGCCTCCCGGTAACGCGATTGCGGGAGAACCGCGTGCTCGAGATCGCTGCCGTGGATCACGACCCCGTAGAGGCCCCGGCCCACGGCTTGCCGCGCGATAAGGCCCCCCGGAACAGCGTGAGCGGCGAGGAGCATGTCGCAGCCGTGCCAAGCCACGGCGGCCCTGAGCGCGCGGATGTTGCGATCGAGATACGTGTTGAGCTCCGCCTGTGACAGATCCACGAACCGCTTCACCCGGTACCCATCGAAGGGCTCCCCGAGGAAGCTGGGCAGGATCGAGCCGATGTCGGGTCGTAGCAGCACCGCGCGACCCGCAGCGGGCTCGGTCCCCGTCGCATGGGTGTGGGATACGCTGTCGCCGTCGACGATGCCCCACGCGTCGACGAAGTCGTGCCGCACTGGGTGTGGATCCTGCGAGAGGATCAAAACTGAATGCCCCGCCTCGCGGAGCGCGGTCGCCAGAGCAGCCGCGAAAACGTTGGAGCCCGACCCCTCGAGGGACCAGGCGTGCCAGAGAACTACGCGCATGGCGAGCGGCCCGGCGGAGGATGATCGTCCGGGATGTCGAGGCGGGCTGTGAGCGATTCGCTCGTCGCTCGAAGTCTTTGGTTCGGTTCCATGGTTGCCCCGCACGCTCCTACGATTCGAGGTTGCCATCAGATGACCAGAGGACGGAAAGCGTCCGATGGAGAACGCTCGAGTCTATCCGCGCTGCGGTGCCCCCCGGCGAGGCTGGTTCCGACGGCCGGACCACTATGGGGAGCACCTGCCTCGGCTGCGTGGGTGGGTCCAAAGAGCTGCGGTCCTGAAGATCAGCTATGAGCCGGTAGGGGAGGTGGCCCGTGAGCCCTCGATCGACGAAGCTCGGCGTTCCAGCCAGAGAGCTCCGTGACACGGACTTGAAACGAGAGCTGCGATACATGTGGCACACGCGAGAGGCGACCGTCCTTCATGGCGGGCAGCAAGCGATCGCGACGCACACGCATCGCATGATCGAGCTCGAGCTGGAGTTCATCTATCGCTTCCCTCAAGAAAGCGAGGCTTCTCCCGCAAGAACACGGCGGGGTTCCCGCG
>JBBDRM010000041.1:1785-3284 GCA_040905475.1 Actinomycetota bacterium | reverse complement strand
CGAAGTCAGGTGCCTCTGCGAGCTGCGAACGTCGCTGCCTCGGCGCGGGATCGGAGGGATAGTTTCATCAAGATGTTGCTCACGTGATTCCCGGCGGTCTTCGTGCTGATGTACAGGCGTGCGGCGATCTCTGCGTTGGTCAAGCCTTCGGCGAGCAAGGCGAGCACGTCTTCTTCGCGTTTGCTGAGGGTTCCGTAGCCTTTCGGTCCGGTGCGCGCGCTTCCGCCCAACGCGCGCATCACCGCGGCGGCGGCGTCGGCTTCGCGTGTCGCACCGAGCCTCTCGAACGCCGACAGCGCGGCCTGGGCATCCGACATCGCGACGTCGGGGGGAAGAACCTGCGCCAACAGCATGCGTGTGCGCGCGATCTCGAGCGGCAGCCGAAGCTTCGTGAAGAGCTCGAGGGCTCGTTCGAGATCGGCGCGCGCGTCATCTGCTGAGCCGGCAGCAAGATGCGCATGCCCAAGCGCACGGGCTGCTTCGGCCGCGACGCGAAGCTCTCCGGTCTCAGACGCGAGCGCCAACAATCGCGCAGCAGCCGTCCGGACACCTTCGGGATCCTTCTTCGCCACACGCACCTGAACGAGTTGCACCAGCAGCGGAAGGGTCAGCAGGGAATCTGATCCGAGCGCGTTCAATCGCCGTTCGAGGATCGCAGCGGCGACGGCGGTCTGTCCTCGCGCGAGTGCCAGCGCGACTTGTGCGCGCGCCGCTTCGGGCAGTCCTTCGTAACCCGCCAGAAGTCGTTCGGCATCCTCGTACCGCCCTTGCAGCACGCGAAGTTCGGCGAGCTTGACCGCCGGATGGACGCAGCGCGAGTGCTGCCCGCTCTCTTCGAGCTGACGGATGGCGTTCAACAGTTCGCGCTCGGCGCCCGGCATGTCGCCGTTGAGTGCGAACAACTCGCCGCAACAGGAACCGCAGAACGCGACGAGGGGGCCGTATTGGTGCTTCTGCATGAACTCCATCATCACAGCCGCCCACTTCTCCAACCGCCCTGCGTCGCCCACGACCTCGGTCAGGATCATGCCGTCGCAACAGGCTTCCCCGACGGTGTCCAGCGTGGTCGCCTCGCCGCCCGTCGCAGCGGCCATGGCTTCGTCGAAGGACGTGACGCCTTCGGCCACGCGGCCTTGGCCTGCCAATGCCAGCGCCAGCCGAGACAGGGAGCGGATCTCTAGGTCGGGATCGCCGTTCGCGCGTGCGAGCGCGAGAGCTTCGCGCGCGAGCCGCTCGACCTCCGAGGGTTCGATCGCTCGCGACGAGCGCTGAAGCGCCAGCCACCCGTGTCCCGCGGACGATGGAGACGACTCGATGATGCTCGAGGCGCGAGCGAGCCACCCGTTCGCCGCCGGCTCGTTGCGCTGTACTTCTCCATATTCGCGGGACAGCCACAGCGCGATCCTGGCTGCCCGCCCGACGTCGCCTTGTTTCCGGAATCCTGCGTAGGCACGCTCTCTCAGGTCGATGGCTCGGTTGGGATCGGCGAGCCACCAATA
>JBBDRM010000041.1:0-1685 GCA_040905475.1 Actinomycetota bacterium | reverse complement strand
CGACGAGAGGAGGAGCGATGGAAATGACCAGAGACCGGACGGGCAACGATCTGCGGCGGCCCTACGAGACGACGGTGACGGCGCCGTCGAAAGCCAGTTCGAGGGAGATCTACGATGTACTCGCCGATCTCCAAACCCACCGCACGTGGGGGGCAGGCAAGAACGGCCTGCAGTCACTGACCGCGCCGCCGGGACCCGCACAAGTCGGCACGGAGTTCGAAAGCACCGGGAACGACCCCATGGGCCCCTTCGAGGACCGCTCGGTCGTTACCGAGGCGCGGCCGGGCGAGCTGTTCGAGTTCGTCACCGACGCACACCAGCGTCCCAAGAAGGGAGATGCTGTCGAGTGGACGCTCGTCCACCGGTATGCGATCACGCCGACCGACGGAGGGTCGAGCGTCACGTACACGAACCGCGTCACCCGGATCAGCGGCATTCACGGCATGCTGCGGCTGTTGAACTCGCGCGCCCTCGCGGGCCTGATGCGCAAGATGACGACATCCGTGACGCGCTCCGGCCTGCGGAACTTGATCGCGCACGCTGAGAAGCGGTGAACCCATCCATTGGCGAAGGACGCCGTGGCTCGCATCGATGATGGAGGATCTCATGCCAAAGATCGGAAAGTCAGGTGCTTCTCAGCATTTCGAGGCTGAAGGATTCGAAGGTCACTACCAGGATCTCGACGGCTACACGATCGGCTTCGAGACGTACACCGCCGATGCGGACATGGCGCCGTTGTTCAAGGGCTTGCCTGATGATCGGTGCCAATGCCCGCACTGGGGATACGTGATCAAAGGCAAGCTCGTCTATCACTACGCTTCCGGAGACGACGTGATCACAACCGGCGAAGGCTACTTCGCCAAGCCCGGACACACGCCCGAGATCTTCGCCGGCACCGAGATCGTCGAGTTCAGCCCAACCGATGAACTGGCCGAGACACTCGAGGTCGTCACCAAGAACATGGAGGCGATGGGCTAGACGGAGCCATCTTCCGAGAGGGGAGCGAAGTTCGCTCCCCTCTCGTCGTAGCTCCGCCGCGCGCCTCCGGCCCCGGAGATCTCCCAGACGCGCGTATCGTCGGGCTCTTCCGGGAGGACCTGGACTCGCCCCGGGCGAAGTAATCACGGAGACCCGGCTAGGAGAATGAGGAGACAACGGATGAGGATGCGCGCTCGGTTCTGGGTGATCGGTGTTCTGTCCATGGCGCTCGGTGTGCCCGGGATCGGCTGGTCCGACGACCCGCCGCCGAATGAGGGGATGATCCTGCTCCAGGAGATCCCGCAGATCGCCACGAGGAGCACGCTCTACTCGCTTCCTCCTGACCCCGAGTCCGCGCTCGAGGCACTGTCCACGATGCCCGACGGGCTGAACGACGTCATCGCGATGCACCTCGGGAGGCTCAATCCGAACCCGTATGAGTCGACGCCGGGCGTCGCTCCGCTGGGAAGCCTGCTGGGTGCGCGCGCCGACCTGCTCCTCAACCCGCAGCACTGGGACAAGAAGCTGCGCGACACCATGAGCGGCGAGGTCGCAATCTTACTCTTGCCGATGGACGCGACGACCGTCATCGTGATCATGCCGACCCAGGTCGTGGAGTCCGACCCCATGGCTACTCCGCTGCCTGAACGGCGCGTGGACCTCAGCGATGTCACCTACGAGGTCAACGGACAGACAAGGACGGTGGA
>JBBDRM010000040.1 GCA_040905475.1 Actinomycetota bacterium | reverse complement strand
GAGCTATAACCGAAAGTTGTGGATGCACGATCTCTGAAAAGTAGGCGGCGTACCCTTCACGCGTCCTATACGCAGATCGCCGGTTGGAGCCGGCGGGAAGGAGTACGCCTGGTGCTGAAGATAGCGCATGACCCCGCGGTGTTGAAGCCGGCGGAGCCCGATGAGCTGTTGATCGACCTCGACGAGCTGTGCCACCTCGCCGCCACCCAGATGCTCGCCGTGGCCCTCGAGGCCGAGCGCAGGGCCTACCTGGACGCCCACGCTGACGTGCTCGATGGGTCCGGGCGCCGCCTCGTGGTGGGCAACGGCCTCGCCCGATCCCGGGAGGTGATGACCGGGGCCGGCATGGTGGAGGTCGCCGCCCCTCGGGTCGATGACCGCCGCGACGGGGAGCGATTCTCCTCGGCCATCTTGCCGCCCTACATGCGGCGATCGCCCAAGGTCACCGAGGTGCTGCCGATCCTCTACCTGCGGGGTCTGTCCACCTCCGACTTCGCCCCCGCCCTTCAGGCCTTCTTCGGCTCAGACGCCGGGTTGTCGGCCTCCACGATCTGCCGGCTCACCGAGGCCTGGCAGGCCGAGCACGAGCGGTGGAGCACGCGCACGCTTCGCGATGTCGACTACGTGTACCTCTGGGCCGACGGGATCCACTTCAACGTCCGCCTGGAACAAGACCGGCTGTGTTGCCTGGTCATCGTGGGCGTGCGCCCCGACGGGACCAAGGAGCTCGTGGCGATCTCAGAGGGCTACCGGGAGTCGACCGAGTCCTGGGCGCAGGTGCTACGCGGGCTCAAGCGCCGCGGCCTGGCCGCGCCGGCGGTGGCGGTGGGCGACGGCGCCCTGGGGTTCTGGGCCGCCCTTCGTGAGGTGTTCCCGGCCTCCGCCGAGCAGAGGTGCTGGGTCCACAAGACGGCCAACGTGCTGGACGCGCTTCCCAAGCGCCTGCACGCCGAGGCCAAGGCCGCCCTGGTGGCCATCTACACCGCGGAGTCGCGCTCGGACGCGCTCGAGGCCGTGAAGGTCTTCGCAGAGCGGTTCGCTTCCCACCCCAAGGCGACGAAGAAGGTGACAGAGGAGCTCGACACGCTGCTCCTGTTCTATGACTACCCGGCCGAGCACTGGATCCACCTCCGGACCACCAACCCGATCGAGTCCACCTTCGCCACGGTGAGGCTGCGTCAGCGGGTCACGAAGGGCGCGGGTTCCAGGGAGGCAGGCCTGGCCATGGCGTTCAAGCTCATCCAGGCGGCCCAGGACCGGTGGCGCAAGGTCAACGCGCCGCACCTCGTCGCCCTGGTCCGTGCGGGCGCGACATTCATCGACGGTCAGCTACGAGAGAGGAGCAACGACGAGGGAACCGAAGAGGACGCCGCCGCGTGAGGACTCATCCACAACATTTGACAATAGCTC
>JBBDRM010000039.1:7127-45434 GCA_040905475.1 Actinomycetota bacterium | reverse complement strand
AGGCGGATGCGGAACCGGGGTCCGAGCATCCAGGCGCCGGCCAGAACGACGAACGCGCCCGGCAGGACACCGCCGAGCAGGCCCCCCAGCATCGCGCCCCATCCGAGGAAGACGAACCCGAGCAGGCCTCCTGCGCCCCACCGCAACGGCGCCGCGCCGGAGATCCAGCGGCGGCCGACTATGGCCGGCACGACGGTGGTGAGCAGCCCAGCGACCGCGGGTCTCATGGGCGGATCACCTCCCAACCGTTCCCTCTCGCGACGACGTTCCCAAGGACCTCCGCGAAGTCGTCGAGGCGATATGCGATGATCACGGAAGCAACCTTGTCGCATTCCGCCGCATTCGGCAGAAGCCTGAACGCGATCCAGAAATAGCGGAGCGCGTCCTCGCGGCAGCGACCGCTCGCCGTGTACAGCGTCCAGGTTTCCCCCCGGCGCAGCTCGCTCCGAGCCGCGGACACCAGGGCCTCCGGCATGGGCGGCGGCAGCCGTCCGACCTCCGTCTGGTTCGCGCGCGCGAAGGAAAGAGTCTGATCGCCGAGCGTTACGAGCGCCGAGCAGGCGAGCGCGATCCCGACCACGATCGACGACCCCGAGGCGATCGCCGCGATCCGGCCACGCCGCATCGGATCCCTGCTCCCGAGCCAGGTTACGACGACTCCAAGTCCGGCGATCGATCCTGCGATGACAGCCGCGGTGCGTATCACACGCAAGCCCTGTACGAGTCGAAGATGGGGGAGATACTGATCGTGTACGAGTGTCGACGCTGGTGGTATGCCACCCTGAGCAACTCTAACAGCTCGTGTCCCGTACGCCCCCTTGCTACGCCCGGTTCCGTCCTCGTGCTGCGGGGCGGGCTAACATGGGAACGTCGAGATCGGCTCGGAGCTCCCTTGCCCAAGGTCGTCATCACGCTTCCCGCTTACCGCGCGGAGGCAACCCTCGCGAAGACGGTGGCCGACATCCCGGCCGGCGTCGCGGATCAGCTCATCCTGGTGGACGACGCGAGCTCCGACCAGACCGTGCAGCTCGCCCGCGACCTCGGGATCGAGGTCCACGTCCACGAGGTCAACCGTGGTTACGGCGGCAACCAGAAGACCTGCTACGCCGAGGCGCTTCGCGCAGGCGCCGATGTCATCGTGCTGTTGCATCCCGACTACCAGTACGACCCCAAGGCGGTGCCGCTGCTGATCGCGCCGATCCTGGCCGGCGACGCCGACATGACCTTCGGGTCGCGGTTCGCCGGGCTCGGCGACCCGATGGGCGGCGGGATGCCGCTGTACCGGTACCTCGGCAACCGATTCACGACGACCGTAGAGAACCTCTTGCTCGGGGCGCGGTTCACCGACATGCACTCGGGCCTGCGCGCCTACACGCGCACGTGCCTGCTCTCGATGCCGTTCCGGAGCTACTCCGACGACTTCATGTTCGACTCGCAGTTCCTGATCGACGCGGTCACCTCCGGTCAGCGCGTGGTCGAGGTCCCGATCCCGACGCGCTATACCAAGGAGTCGTCGTCGATCTCGGTGTCGCGCTCGCTGAAGTACGTCACGGGAAGCGTCGGGTACGCCTCGAAGCGGTTCGGGGAGCGCGGTCGCCGCGGGAGCCGGTACCCCGTCGCGGCGAAGCGCCGCAAGGCTCGCAAGCTCGGCGACGGGCCCGAGGTCGAGCGCGCGTGTGCGCTCTGCGGGGCGAACGATCAGGTCCTCGTCTATCGCGCGACCGCGCACGGGGACGTGCCGGTGAGCGAGTTCGCGTGCACGACGAGCGCTCTGTCGAGCCACGACGACATCGTTCAGTGCCGCCGCTGCCGGATGGTTTCGGCCGTTCCGACGATCGGCGGCGAGGACATCATCGAGGGCTACCGCCGCGTCGTCGACGAGGAGTACCTCATCGAGGAGGCCGGCCGCCGGGAGCTCTTCTCGTGGATCGCCGGCGCGATGGAAGGCTACGTCGCGCGCGGCCGCAAGCTGCTCGAGGTCGGCTCGAACATGGGGGTCTTCCTCGACGTCGCGCGGCAGCACGGCTGGGAGGCGCGCGGGATCGAACCTTCGAAGTGGGCGGTCGAGCAGGGCGTCGAGCGCTTCGGCGTCGACCTCCGCCAGGGCACGATCGAGGACCTCGCCGACGCACCCGGCAGCGCCGACTCGATCGTGATGCTCGACGTGCTCGAGCATCTGAGCGATCCGCTCGCCGCGCTCCGGCGGCTGCGGCGTGTCACCGACGAAGAAGGCATGCTCGTGCTTTCGACCGTCAATGTGGACGGGCTTCACTCCCGGCTGCGCGGGCGCACCTGGCCGTGGTTCATCCGCTCGCACCTTCACTACTTCGCCCCCGAGACGCTGTCGGAGATGCTTTCGCGCGCCGGCTTCCGGATGGTCCAGTGGGAGGTCGCGCCCCGGTCGTTCAAGCTCTCGTACGTCGCCGGCCGGATGGAAGGGCAGAACGAGAAGGTCGCGCGCGCCGTGCGGGGGCTGGCGTCCGTCGCCGACCCCCGCATCCCGTTCGGGTGGCTCGGGGACATCGTGCTCGTCGTCGCCCGGCCGGTTCCCGGCCGCTGACGCCGTGACCAGCCACGGAGGCTCGACCGCGTTGAGGCGACCCTTGCCCGCGGGTAGTTTGTGCCCGTGACCTCGTTCCCGCCCCGGATCTACACGATCGTCCTCAACTACATGAGGAGCGACGACACCGTCCGTTGCGTCGCGTCGCTCCGGCGGAGCACGTATCGCAATCAGTTCCTCGTCGTGGTCGACAACGGTTCCGACCCTGCCGCCCGCGCCGAGCTGACGGCCGGCATCGGCACGACGCCGCTGATCCAGTCCGAGGAGAACCTCGGGTTCGCCGGCGGGAACAACCTCGGCATCCGCTACGCCTTGGAACGCAACGCCGACTACGTGTGGATCCTCAACCCCGACACCGTCGTCGAGCCCGACAGCCTCGAGCGTCTGGCGCGGACCATGTCCCGATTCCCTGAAGCCGGGATCGTCGGCAGCCGGCTGGTTCGCGGCGACGACGGAAGCACGCTGCTGTTCAACGGCGGCCGGATCGACTGGAACCAGGGCGGGAAGCCGGTCCTGCCCGACATGGGCAAGCCCGAGGAAGAGGTCAAGGCGCGAAGCGTGATGCCGATCGACTACGCGACCGGCGCGAGCATGCTCGTGCGCCGCCAGCTCCTGGACGAGATCGGGCTCCTTCCCGAACGCTACTTCCTGTACTTCGAGGAGACGGACTTCAACGTCCGTGCGCGCCGCGCCGGCTGGAAGGTGCTGCTCGAGCCGCGCTCGCGCGTGCGGCACTTCCGGCGCTCGTGGGGAAGCGTGCCGGCGCCCTACTACGTCTATTACTTCGTGCGGAACCGGATCCTGTTCGGGCGGACGTTCACTTCGTCGCCGCTCGAGGTCATGCTCGAGGACCTCGAACGCTCGCTGTCGGCGTGGCGCAGGAAGATCGACCCGGAGCTGCTCGGCGCGTACGAGGCCCTCGTCGCGGCCGCGATCGCCGACGGCACCGAGGGCCGCGACGGGGTGCGGCCGGAGTTCAACGCGCTCACCTGGAAGGAGTACGCCGGTGCGTGAGGGCAACGCCCCGGACGAATCCGCGCGCGACCCCGAAGCCGCACCGCCGGCCGGGGAGGAGCCGTACGCGGGGGCCGATCCCGAGGACCTGCGCCGGGCGCTCGAGGAAGCGACGAGGATGCTCGCGGCGCAGAAGGAGGCCGCCGAGCGCTCCGAGGAGCTGCTCAAGGCGCAGCTTCAGCGGGCTCGCGAGGAATCCGCCACCTACCACCGCCGGCTTTCCAAGATCTACGACTCGGGTCTGTGGCGGGCCGGGTGGTTCGCGTTCGGGGTGCTGCGAGCGCTTCGCAACCCCGGCGCGACGCTCGAGCGCATCCGCCGGCGGCGCATCCGGCGCGGGCTCACGGCGGGCACGCCCGTGGAGAAGGCGGCCCGCATGCCCAAGGTCATCGCCGACCATGAGCTGACCGAGGCCGCCGGGGTCCGGGACGCGTACCTGAAGGCGGTCTCCAAGACCGCGTTCCAGACCGGGAAGCGTCGCATCGCGATGGCGGTGTACACCGTCGACCTTTTCGAGGGCCGTGGCGACGTCTACGTGGCCGTCGGGCTCGGACGCTACCTCGAACGTCTCGGGTTCGAGGTGGTGTACCTGCCGCGCGACCGCTGGTACGACGTCCCCGACGGCACCGAGATCTTCCTGGCGCTCCTGGACGACGTCGATCTCCTTCGCCTCCCGCCGGACCTGACCCGGATCGCGTGGATCCGGAACCGAACCGACGAGTGGAAGGTGGTGCCCTCCCTCGCGTTGTACGACGCGGTCCTGGGCTCGTCCGAGCGGACGCTGGCCGAGATCACGAAGGTGTACCCCGGCGTCACCGGCGTTCTGCGGATCGGCGTCGACGCCGAGCTCTTCGAGCCGGCCGCTCCGTCGACGCCACGCCACGGCGTCGTGACGACCGTCAACCTCTGGGGGCGGGAGCGGCAGCTCTTCCGCGCGTTGCGCAGCTGTCGCCTCGACTTCCCGCTCGCCATCTACGGCAAGGAGCGGGGGATGGCCGAGGATCTCCTCCCGGCGTGGAAGGGGCCGACGAGCTTCTTTACGCTCCCGTCGCTCTACCGCCAGGCCGCGATCGTGCTCGACGATCAGAATCACACCACGCAGCCGTACGGCAACGTGAACTCCCGCGTGTACGAGTGCCTGATCTCCGGGTCGCTGCCGATCACGAACGCGGTCCTGGGCCTGCGCGACATCGGCCTCGGGGATGTGCCGTCCTACACCACGCCCGAGGAGCTCGAGGCCATGATCGGCCGCTTCCTAGCGAAGCCGGCCGAGGCGCAGGCGCTCGTCGCCAAGCTCCAGGAGGTCGTGATCCGCGAGCACACCTTCGAGCATCGCGCGGCCGAGCTCGACACGTTCCTGCGCGACCTCAACGCGCGCGAGGGGACCTCGCGGGGGATCGCCGTAGCCTACTACCCGAAATCTCCCGGGAACCCGTACGCGGAGATGCTGTATTCGGCCGGGACGAGACAGCGCGTGACCGCGCTGCCGGTCGAGGACGTCGCCACGCTCGCCGGGTCACGGCTCGCGTCCTTCGGCCGGAACCTCGTCGTGCACGTCCATTGGACGGCGCCGATCCTCGGGGCCGGGCTGACGCCCAAGGAGGCACGGCAGCACGGACGGAAGTTCTTGTCGACGGTCGCGGCGCTGCAGGAGCGCGGTGCGCGGCTCGTCTGGACGGTGCACAACGTGCTCCCGCACGAGTGCCGGTTCCCCGACGAAGAGGCCGCGTTCCGGCAGGAGCTCGCGAACCGCGCCGACCTGATCCATGTGATGTGCGAGGGGACGGCCGAGCTCGTTTCCGCGCGTTACACGCTGCCGCCGGACAAGATCGTCGTCGTTCCACATCCCAGCTACGTGGACGTCTATCCGAACGTCATCGACCAGGAACGCGCGCGCGCCGAGCTGGGCTTGAAGCCCGAGCACACGGTGTTCTGCTTCGTCGGCGGGATCCGGCCGTACAAGCGCGTCGATGCGCTGCTCGACGCGTTCTCCGCCGTTGCCGGGGCGAAGCCCGAGAGCCGGCTGATCGTCGTCGGTCCGCCCAGCCCCTTCCCCGAGGTCGAGGAGCTCATCGATCGCTGCGAAGCCGATCCGCGGATCATCGGCAACTTCAACCGGATCCCCGACACGGACCTGCAGCTCTATATCAACGCCGCCGACGTCGTGGTGCTGCCGCATCGCGAGGTGCTGAACTCCGGTTCGGTGATGCTCGCGTTCTCGTTCGGTCGCCCGGTGATCGCCCCGGCGCGCGGGTGTGTTGCCGAGCTGCTGACCCCGGACGCATCGATCACATTCGACCTCGACGACCCGGCCGGCCTGACCCAGGCGATGATGCGCGGGGACGAGCTCAAGCGGGAGCACTACCGCGAAGCCGCGTTCAAGAAGGCCCTGGCCGCCCCGATGTCGCAGCTGTCCGAGGAGTTCTGCGCCGCGCTCCGCGAGCTCGTCGAGCGAGCCTGACCGGGTCGGGCTTCACTTCTTCAGCTTGTGCACCTCCGTGAGGAGCTGCCCCACGGCGATCCGGAGATTCTCGGCGTCCTGAAGCAGCGCCCGGCGTTGGACGCGCAGCATGGTGCGCTCGCGGAGCAGATCGCCGAACACGGGCGTCCGGAGCACGATCGCCCGGATGACGCGCCGGGGTCGGGACCGTCGGGCGGGCTTCGCCATCAGGTATCCATCAGGAAGTCAGCTTGCCGGTCACGTCGATGAGATCGTAGAGGTGGTCCTTGTCGGTCCAAACGAAGCTCTTGTCGGCGAGCGGCGGGAGATCGGCGCCGAGGTAGAGCGAGAGCACCTTGCGGAAGAAGTTCACCGGCGTGATCGACGGGGAGATCCCCGGGTCGGCGATGCCGGGAAGGTGGAAGGCCGCGAGGATCCCGAACTTCTGACGCAGCTGGCGAGGGGTCTTGCTCACCCATGAGGTCGGATCGTCGCTCGGGTTCGCCGTGTCGCTACCGGGGGGCGGCCCCTCGTCCGACGAGAAGATGATGATCGGGTCGGAGGCGTCCGGCCCGGCCAGCAGTCGATCCGCCACCTTCGTCATCATCGCGTTCGCGAACATCAGCTGCTCGAGATAGTTCCGATGCCAGTGTCGCCGCTTCATATCCTCTTGGCTGAGGAAGCCGCCGTCGCGCTCGAAGACGTAGGGCTCGTGCGGCATGATGATATGCGCGAGCACGAAGGTTGGCTTCCCGTCGTTCCCCACGCGAACGAGCTGCTCGAGCTGGAACAACACCCGCGCCCACGCCACGCGTCGCGGATCGAGCTTGTCGTCCCCGAATCCGAAGGCCTTCGAGAGCGGCTCGAGCGGTGTGGTCTCGAGGAGGGTGCGGGAGAACTCCGACAGCGGGTCGTACGTGACGTTGAGGTCGGCCAGCGGGTTCGTCCGCGTCGGCTCGAACCACGAGCCGACGTGCACGTAGCGGTAGCCCTGCGACTTGAGGAAGCTCCCGACCCGGTGCTGCTTGAGCATCCCGTACAGGGGCGTCCAATCGCCTGAGGTTCCCACCTGCTTCGCAACCTCGTCGAGGTAGGTCATGTTGAGCATCGACGTCATCGAGTGGGCGGTGTTCGGATAGTTGGCGTGCGCGTCGTGCGCGACGACGAACCCCTTCGACTCGAGCGTGCTCAGGAACGGGCGGTTGTCGAAGTCGAAGTAGGCCTGCAAGGACTCCTCACCGCCGTACCGATCGAAGTTGATGTAGTAGATGTCCCGCTTGTCGTTGGCGGCTTCCCGGCGCGTCGCGGTGATCGACGGTTGGGACGCCGCGCCGATCTCTGCCGGTCCGCCGAGCTTGTCGGCGGCGATCGGAACGACGCTCGTCACGATGAGCGCGGTGGCAACGATGTTGAGGATCTTCGTGACGTCGGGGAGCGACCGGCGCACGCGCAGGAGGAGATAACCACCGCCCACGAGGAGCAGCGCCCACAGCGCGAGCACGTAACGATCCCGGCCGATCGCCACCCCGGCGACATCCCAGCTCGCGACCGCGTCGGCGACGTAGCCGTACGAGAAGAAAAGGAGCAGGAACAGCGTGACGATGAGGCCCGCGCGCCGGACATCCCGGAGCACGAGCCAGCCGAGCGCCAGCAGTACCAGCGCGCCACCCACGATGAGCCCGAGCGGCCCGAGCGCCTGGCCGGTGGACACTTCGTCGAGGTTGGTGCGGAACAGATGGAGGACGGGGAAGGCGGCGAAGAGGATCGGGTAGAGCGGGATCTGAGGGCGGCGAGGCTTATCGCCGAGCCCGATCGAGCCGGGCTCCGCCTCCGGATCACTCACGCCTTCCTCCGCATGAGGAACAGGGTGCGTTCCGACGAGGTGACGCTCTCGCGTCGTTCGATGCTGAACCGTTGCGAGAACGCGCGCTCGAACCCGTCGATCGTGTAGTCGAAGAAGATGTCCTCGCGCGAGGTGAGCAGGATCTTCACCTTGGGGTCGCTCTTGGGCACGAACTCGATGATCAAGGACCGGCACAGCTCGGCGAAGAACTCGGCCACCCGTCCCAGCGGAACGTTGTTGCCGATCGCCAGGTGATGGACGAGCGCCAGCGCCAGCGCGAGATCGACCGGGCCGCGGTCGGCGAGCGAGAACCGTTCGGTGTTCTGCCAGCCGATGCGCGCGCTGGGGTTGGTGAGGTCCATCAGCAGCGGCAGGAAGTTCGTGTCTCCGGCGCCGACGACGGCGTCACGGAACGCTTGCTCGACGCAACCGGGATCCATCTCGAGGCAGACGGTCGGGATCCCCTTCTCGGACGCGATCCGTGCGAACGTGCCGACGTTGCCGCCGAGATCCCACACGCTCGCCGGGCCGACCTCCTCGATCAACTTGGAGACGAGCATGCGCTTGTGCTCCGTCCCTTCCTGCGTGTAGCTGCCGGCGTCGGAGTAGTAGTCCGTCCACACGGTCTCGGGCGGATCCCATTCCAGCCCGCGGATGCCCGAGGCGAGACTCGCGAGGATGCCCCGGAAGGCGCGCATCCCGAACGAACGGCCCTTGGCGGAAGCTTTCGGGTCGTCGCTCGCGTGGCGCTTCTGGCTCTTCGCGTGCGCGTGGATGTGGAGCATCAGTGTGGGCTTCATGCGCGAACGCTTCGGCAGGAGCTCGCTGGCGAGGTCGAGCGGGATCCCGTCGATGTGGATGCGGAGGAGCTGCTGCAACCGGACGTCGACGTGCGCCACGAGCGCGAGCGGCGCCAGGAAGTGCTGGCAGAACTGACGATAGGCCACCCACGGCTCCCCCTCGCGCAGGATCTCGAAGGACAGCGAGTCGATCAGAACGGGCTTCCCCCGCAGCCACTGGATGTTGTATGCGCTCGCGTCGCGGAGCGACATCCCGTGGTCGAGGGCGAGGCCCTGGATCTCGAGCGTGGCCAGCGCGGCGGCTTTCAGCTGGCCGAACGACCACTCGTAAGGATAGGAGATGAACGGGATCGGCTCGGGGCGGACCACCTTGTACGCGCCCGGCGCCGCGGCACGATCGAGAGGCGCGTCCTCGGAGGCAACCATGAGCCCGCGTTCGACGAGGGCATCGTGGAGGTCGGAGGAAAGGAAACGTTCCCAGTGCTCGCGGTGGAGCTCGTTGATCTGGCGGAGGAGAACGCCGTCACGGGTGAAGACGAAGCCGGCGGGGTCTCGGAATGATCCCCCGAGACGTTCGACCGGCATCAGCCCTTGCGCGACAGGCGGCGACCTACTGCTGCGCGGATGCGACGCCAGTACGCGACGACGGCCATGGCTGCGCCGACGGCTCCCCCGATGACGAGCTGCAAGATGTAGCTTCCGGATCCCGCATCGATGTATGCCGAGCCGGAAACGGCTGCGAGGATCAGGACGAACAGAAGGGATCCGATCGTCCCACGCTCACGAACCGCCTTCATGCGCACCTCCCAGGTGGGTTCAACGCCGAGACCGCCCGGCTGCGGCGGATGTGCCAGATGCTACCACGGGGACTCCGCAGTCTCTCGAATCCCGGCGCGAACCGGTCACGTCCTGATCCTCCGCAGCCTCGGGCGGAGAACGGGCTCTCATAGAATGGCGTGCGCGTTCCATGCGCGGCCGGATCAGGAGAGAACATGAGACGCAGACGCCTTCCGCTACCACCGTCGTCGTTGCGATTCATGGGGGACACGGACGAGGGCTTCCTGGCGTTCGGTGAGGAAGTCGTCGCGCAGCTCCAGGAGTACGCCGGTCTGACCCCGGCGTCGTACGTGGTCGACGTCGGATGCGGTTACGGACGACTCGCGCACGGGCTCCTGCGCTGGGATGGGTTCAAGGGGCGCTATCTCGGCATGGACATCCTCAAGCCACACGTCGAATGGTGTCAGAAGAATCTGAGGCCGCACGCCCGGCGTCGCTTCTCGTTCCAGCATCTCGACATCCGGAACGACCGCTACAACCCGGCAGGGACGCTGCAGCCGACCACCGTCGCGCTGCCGACCGCCGATTCCACTGCGGACATCGCGGTGCTCCTGAGCGTCTTCACCCACATGTATCCCGACGAGGTCATTCATTACCTCTCCGAGCTTCGCCGGATCATCGCGCCGAACGGCCGCGTGAACGCCACGATGTTCTTGCTCAACGAGGACTGGGCCGAGCTCGATCGCGAGGATCGCTGCCGGTACAAGCTCGCCCATCAGCTGAACGAGTTCACGCGGTTCATGGACCCCGAGAACCCGCTGCACGCCGTCGGCTACGAGGAGACCTGGGTGCGCGAGCAGGTCGCCAAGTCGGACCTCGCCATCGACGGGCCGATCCTCTTCGGGTCCTGGGCCGGCCGGACCGGCGTCCCGACGTTCCAGGACACGGTGATCCTCCGGCGCGCCTAGCGGGCGAGGCTCAGAGGAGGATCAGGTTCTCCGAGTCGATCGAACGCCGCCGCAGCGCGTTCCGCGTGTCGACGATGAGCGTTGCGTTCCGCGCGACGAGCTCGAAGTCGATCGCGTCGTGGTCGCACAGGATCAGGACGACATCCGCCTGTGAGACGACTTCCCTGGTCAGCGGAACGGCCTCCATCGCCTGCTCATCGAAGGTGAGCTCCGGGACGAACGGATCGACGTACGAGACGCGGGCATCCCAGGTCAAGAGGTTGCGCATGCACTCGATCGCCGGGGACTCGCGATAGTCCTTGACGTTCGGCTTGTACGAGACCCCGAGCACGACGACCCCGGCGTCCCGCATCGCGACGCCGCGAGCGTTGAGCGCTTGGATAACCCGCGCGACCACGACCTGCGGCATCCGTGCGTTGACCCATTCCGCGAGCTCGATGAACCGCGTCCCCTCGCCGGTCCGGCGAGCGGCCCACTGAAGGTAGAACGGGTCCAACGGGATGCAGTGTCCGCCGACGCCGGGCCCCGGATAGAACGGCATGTACCCGAACGGCTTGGTGGCCGCTGCCTCGATGACCTCCCAGATGTTGACGCCGAACGCTCTGGCGACGGACGACAGCTCGTTCGCGAGTGCGATGTTCACCCACCGGAACGTGTTCTCGACGAGCTTCGCCATCTCGGCGGTTCGTGCGTCTGAGACGGGATGAACCTTCTCGACGAATCGCCGGTATATCGACGCCGCGGCGCGCGTGCTCGTGGGCGACGCACCGCCGACGACGCGCGGGATGTTTGCGGTCCGGAACGAGGGATTCCCGGGATCGACGCGCTCGGGCGAGTACGCCAGCAGGAAATCCTCGTCGAGCTTCAGGCCGCTCGTGGCAAGGATCGGGAGGACGACATCCTGGGTCGTGCCGGGATAGGTCGTCGACTCGAGGATGACGGTGTGGCCCGGCCGCAGCACCGATGCCGCCACGCGAGCCGCGCCCTCGATGTACGTCATGTCCGGCTGCTTCCCGACCGCGAGCGGCGTCGGCACGCAGATGAACAGCACGTCGGCGCTCCGGAGATCCTCCGGCGACGCCGTGAACCGCGTTCGTTCGGACGCTTCGGTGAGATCCTCGTCGGACACGTCGTCGATGTGCGATCGACCCTCCGCCAGAGCGGGGATCACGCCGCCGTCGACGTCGAACCCGGTCACCGGGATCCCGGCCCGGCTCATCGTGACGACGAGCGGCAGGCCCACGTACCCAAGGCCGAGCACGCCGGCGGTCCACGTCCATCGCTCGATGGATGTCAGGATGTCGTCAACCGCTGTCAATGGGTCCGTCCGGGTTCGGGTGATCCCACTGTAGCGGTCCGCTTTCGTCGCGTCAGCGAACGCCCCATCGCGGGTCCTCCGACCAGTGCGATCGCGAGCAGGAGCCCGGCGAGCGCCAGCAGGAGCCCGGCGCGATAGGTGGGCGGGTCGTATCGGAACTCCACGAGCGACGTCCCGTCCGGTACCGCAACCCCTCGGAACGCGTGGTCGGCGGCGATGATCGGCGCAGGCCCTCCGTCGACCGACGCGCGCCAGCCGGGGGCGTCGACGTCGCGAAGAACGAGGAGCCCGGCCCCGTCGCTGGTTGCGCGGACGACGATCCGGTCGGGCTGGTCGACGACGAGCTCCGCGGTGCCTCCTCCGAGCTCGCGCGATCCGAACGCACCCGCGACGACCACCGCGCCGCCGGCGGGACGTTGCGACATGAAGCTGATGGTCTCGGCCTGATCGGCGATCGCGATCGTGGACCGTGCGAGGGAAGCGCGCGGGATCGCGGAGGATCGTTCGTACACGACCCAGCCGGCGATGCTCTTGATGCGGAGCACGGCGTCTCGCTCCGGCGCCCGTACCTCGACGCCGCCGTCGCCGAGCGCCACCGGACACGACGTGCTCGAAAGATCCACGGTGAGGGTCGAGCCGGGCCGCCCGACGTCGGGGAGCACGAAGTTCGAACGGACCCCGTCGACCTCTCGCAGGAGCCGTCGTGCGAGGACCGGTCCGGCGCGCAGCTCGACCCATCCGTCGAGACAGGTCTGGTCGGCGGCTCGTAACGGAAGGATCAGCGACCGGATCCCCGTTGCGGGAACGGCGACCCGAAGCTGCATAGGGAGGGGCTCGCGACTCGTGCGCTCGACGATCGAGCCGCGGGTCGTCTCGAGCGCAGCCCGGTGCAGCGGCTCGACCAGGTACCGGACGGAGAGCGCATCGAGGACCGGGGAGCCGGGGTCGAGCGCGTCGAAGGTTGGGTTGTACCGGTTGACGCGGAAGACGTTCGGGTCGAGCGCGACCCAGAGATCTTGGTAGCGCTTCATGCGGGGGAACGCGGTTCGCGCGTCCTTCAGATCGAGGAACGCAGCCGTGTCGAAGCGGGGCGTGTTCCGGTCGCGCCCGAGGAAGCGGTACGCGCCGCCGGGCCCGACGTCGCCGGCGATGGCGGCGTAGGCCGGATCCCGTGGATAGAAGGCGTCGCGATCGGACGCCGGCACGAACCCCCAGGCGCCCCACTGCAGCTCGGCGGCCGCGGCAACGATGACGATGAGGACGCCCGCGGCCTTGCTCCGGCGAAGAACGAGGAACAATGCGCCGAGGGCGACGAGCGCCGCCGCGGCGGGAACCGCGAGGTCGCGCGCGACGGCGCCGAGCTTATCCAGCCGGCTCGCCGCCCGGGCGGCGAAGTAGAGCCCCACGGCGATCGCTCCGAACAGCGCGGCCAGCTGCAGGCGCAGCGCGAGCGAAGCCCGGCCGCGCTCGCGCGAACGCGTCACGAACGCGTCGAGCCCGTAACCGGCGGCCAAGGCGACGGCCAGCGATCCGACGAACCGGGCGCGGCCGACGGGATTGTTGACCGTGTAGGGAAGGACGTGAAGCGCGGCCAGCACGATGCCACCCACGTACGTGCCGGCGAGAACGAGCAACCCCACCGGCATGATGAAACGTGTCAGGGAGCGATCAACGTCGGAGCGCCCACGAACGCCGGCGACCAGGACGCCGAGCAAGACCAGCGCGACGAGGCCGGTCGTGAACGACGCCTCGAAGGGGTTCGAGCCGCCGATCTCCGGCCACCACCAGTCGCCGTCCTGGTACGCGCCGAAGAATCGTCCCGAGACACCGGATCCTCCGAGATGGGCGAGATCGACGTTGTACGAGTTCGGGAACCGCCGGTCGAGGAATCCCGTCTCGGAGAGGAACTCCGAGCTCGGGAGCAGCTGGACCGAAGCGATCATCGTTCCGGCGACGAGCGCCAGGGCCGCGGGCGCGCCCAGCCGGACGATCGCGGAGAGGCGGCGACGCCCTCGGTCTTGGCCCTTCGAGTGCGCGACGGCGAGATAGGCGACCCAGCCCGCGGCGACGTAGGTGATCGTGACGCCGGCGAACGGGAAGCCCGACGACCACACGAATACCATCGCGACCGTGGCCAGCGCGAGGTAACGTCCGCGTCGGCTGGGTTCCGTGACGGCGCCGTGGATCGCGAACAGCACGAGTGGGAACAGCAGCGCTCCGTGGATGCGCAGCAGCATCGCGGCGACGGGACCGCTGAACGCGTACGCGACCGCGGCGAAGGTTGCCGCCGACACGGACAGGCCTAACCGACGGGCCAGCCCGTAGACGCCGATCTGGCCGACGAAGAGCGCGATCGCCATCCCGATCGTGGTGCCCAGCGCGACCGGCACGACGAGGAACACGAGGAACCAGGGCGGAATCAGCTGGTTGTACATGCCGGTGAAGAGCGGGATCCCGCCGCCGACATCCGGTTCCCAGAGCTGGAGCCGCCCGTCGCGCGCCGCCGACCAGAATTCCCCGACGAACGAGAGCTGCTGCGCGAGATCCGACTGGAGCGGGTTGCCGACCGGCGGCGCGGTCGCGAACGATTCGCGATACGGCGCGTACGTCATCAGCAGGTCCGTCGCGCCGAAGGTCCGGCCCGTGAAGAGCGCCGGAGCCATGAAGGCCACGGCGGCGGCCGCCATGAGCAGGAATGCGGTGCTGCGCCTCATCGGGGCAGGCAGCCTACACGGTACGATACGCCTGCCTCATCGGAGCAGATCCCCTACAGAAGCCGACGACGCACATGAACGTACTGCACGTCGCAGGAGCGCGCCCGAACTTCATGAAGGCGGCGCCGGTGATGCGCGCGTTGGAGGCGCGCGGCATCGAGACGATCCTGGTGCACACCGGGCAGCACTACGACACCGAGATGTCCGATGCGTTCTTCGCCGACCTCGGATTGCGGGAGCCGGACATCCATCTCGACGTCGGCTCGGCGTCGCACGCGGTTCAAACGGCGCGCGTTATGGAGCGGATCGAGCCGGTCATCGAAGATCGACATCCCGACCTCGTCGTCGTGGTCGGAGACGTGAACTCGACCCTCGCGGCCGCGCTCGTCGCCGCGAAGCTCGGCGTGCCGGTGGCGCACGTCGAGGCCGGGCTCCGCAGCTACGATCGCGCGATGCCGGAGGAGATCAATCGCGTCCTGACGGATCAGGTCTCGGATCTGTTGTTCACGACCTCGCCCGAAGCCGAGGCGAACCTCCTCCGAGAAGGGATCGCCGCCGATGGGATCCGTTTCGTCGGCAATCCTATGATCGACTCGCTCGAGCGACATCGCGAGCACGCCCGGCGCTCGGACGTCGTCGAGCGTCTCGGGCTCGGCGGCGCCGCGTACGGGCTCGTGACGTTGCACCGGCCGTCCAACGTCGACGATCCGGTCGTGCTCACCGGGATCCTTCGCGCGCTATCGGAGGTCGGGCGGGAGTTCCCGATCGTGTTCCCGGCGCATCCTCGGACGGCGAAGATGATCGACCGGTTCGGCCTTGAGGGTCTCGCGCCGCGGATGGACGGCGCGGTCCGCGGGCTCACGGTCGTCGAGCCGCTCGGATACCTCGACTTCTTGCGGCTCATGGCGGAGGCCGGCGTGGTACTGACCGACTCGGGGGGCATCCAGGAAGAGACGACGATCCTGTCGGTCCCGTGCCTCACGCTCCGCGCGAACACCGAGCGTCCGATCACGATCGAGATGGGGACGAACCGGCTCGTCGGTTCCGACCCCGAGCGCATCCGCCGTGAGGCGCTCGCGGCCGTGAAGGAACCGCGTCCCACCGGACCGCGGCCGCCGCTCTGGGACGGGAAGGCCGGCGAGCGCATCGCCGAGCACATCGGACGCTGGGGCGAGGGCCGGGCGTCGCGGGCCGGGTAGCACTTCCCATGCGCGTCTGCATGCTGGTTCGGAACCTCTTCGTTCGCGACGCCCGGGTCCTGCGTGAGGCCCGCTCGCTCGTGGAAGCGGGGCACGAGGTGACCGTGCTCGCGTTGGGGACAGGAGATCTTCCCGAGCGCGAGGAGCGCGACGGGATACACGTCCTGCGAGCGGTGCGCGCCGGGCGGCTGGCCGGGCCCACGATCCTCGGCGCCGCAGGCCACGCGGGTCCTCCCGTCGGGCGGCGCGTGTTCGCGCGACCGGCACAGGCGGTCTGGTTGCGCGACGTCGTCCTCGGTCGCGGTTTCGCCCGCGCGGCGCGCTCGGTCCCGGCCGAGGTCTACCACGCGCACGATCTCAACACGCTCGAGCCGGCGTGGCGCGCCGCGCGGGCCCATAGCGCTCGTCTCGTCTTCGACGCGCACGAGCTGTACACGGAGATGCCCGGGCTGGGCGCCGGGGAGCGCGAGCGCTGGAGGCGCGTCGAGCGGCGGCTTATCGGCGAAGCGGACGCCGTCATCGTGCCGTCGCCGGCGCGGGGCGACGTCCTGGCGGAACGCTACGCGATCGAGCAGCCGGTCGTGGTGATGAACTGCCCGCCCGGCTCGACGCCGCCCGATCCGGCGGCCAGCCCGATCGCCGGGCTGCGCCGGGGCAGCGAACCGCTGCTCGTCTACGCGGGCGGTTTCACGACGGGCCGGGGCCTCGAGAATCTGGTCCTCGCGACGCGGATGCTCGACGCGGGCCGGACGGTCATGATCGGCTGGGGCCCGCTGGAGGCCGAGCTGCGCGCTCTCGTGGAACGCGAGCGCGTCGGCGACCGCGTCGCGTTCTACGGGCCGATCGACCCCGATGACGTCGTCGCCGTTGTCGCCGGAGCAGACGTTGGTCTCGCGCCGTATCTTCCCGTCGGCCTCAACAACCTGCTCGCGGCGCCGAACAAGCTCTTCGAGTACCTCCACGCCGGGCTCGCGGTGGCGGCGAGCGACCTCCCGGACATCCGCCGTATCGTGTCGGAACACGAGGTAGGAGAGCTCTTCGACGCCGCCGATCCCGGATCGATCGCGTCGGCGGTCCGGCGCCTCGTCTCACCCGCCGGCCGGCTGTCGGAGGTTCGGGGTCGCGCCGCCGCCGCCGCCGCACGTTTCACGTGGCAAGCCCAAGCCAGGATCCTGGTCGAGACCTACGAGCGGATCGCATCCGCTCGGCCCGCGGCCTCGCGATCCGGTCGCTGAGCTCCGGCCGGATCCGTCGCGCTCAGCCGATCCAGCGTCCCACGACCGGCCGCCCAGAGCCGGACCCGAACGAGAACGTGATGTCCACGTCGCCGTCGAAGCCGTTGCTCAGCTTCCAGGTGGAGCCCTGGACGAGGCCGGGCGTGTCGGTACCGTCGCCGTCCCAGTCGCCGGCCAACGGTGTTCCGCCGGCCGATCCGAACGTCAGCGTGACGTCGGCGAGCCCGTCGAAGCTGTTGCTCAAGTACCAGACGTTGCCGCGCACGACACCGGGCGTGTCGGTCCCGTCGCCGTCCCAGTCACCGGTGACGGGAATGTCGGTGGCCTGGCCGAAGGCGAAGGAGACGTCCGCGATGTTGTCGGTGCCGTTGTTGAGGTACCAGACGTTGTCGCGGAAGACCCCGACCGAGTCCGTCCCGTCGCCGTCCCAGTCGCCGACGAGGGGAGCGTCGGTGGGCTGCCCGTAGGCGAACGATACGTCGGCGAACGGCCCGAACCCGTTGTTGAGGTACCAGACATTGCCGCGGAAGACGCCCGGCGTCTCGCCTCCGTCGCCGTCCCAGTCGCCGGCGACCGGCCGGTCGTCGGGCGCGCCGTAGGCCACCTCGGCGTCGGCATCGGGATCGAATCCCATGTTGATCCCCCAGACGTTCCCTTCCACGAGGGCGGGGGTGGTCTTGGGCGGGCCGCTCCACTCGCCGACGATGGGAACATCCGTGGGCTGTCCGTAGGCGAACGAGACGTCGGCGATCGCGTCGGTTCCGTTGTTGAGGTACCAGACGTTTCCGCGCACGAGCCCGGCGGTGTCGGTCCCGTCGCCGTCCCAGTCTCCGGCGATCGGGCGGTCGGTCGCCTGCCCGTACGCGAACGAGGTTTCGGCGACGCTGTCGAACGCGTTGTTGAGGTACCAGATATTGCCGCGCACGAGGCCGGGCGTGTCGGTGCCGTTCCCGTTCCAGTCGCCGGCGAGGGGAGCGTCGGTGGGCTGGCCGAAGCCGAACGAGATCTCCGCGGTGCTGTCGAAGCCGTTGTTCAGGTACCAAAGGTTGCCCCGCACGACGCCGGGCGAGTCGGTCCCGTCGCCGTTCCAGTCCCCCACGATGGGAAGGTCGGTCGTCTTCCCGAACGCGAAGGAGACGTCGGCGATGTTGTCGGTTCCGTTGTTGAGGTACCAGACGTTGCCGCGTACGAGCCCGGGGGTGTCGGTGCCGTCGCCGTCCCAGTCTCCGACGATCGGCCGGTCGGTTGTCTTCCCGAACCCGAGCGTCGTGTCCGCTGCTCCCGTGTGCAGGTACCACGTGTTGCCGCGGACGACCCCGACGATGCTTAGCACCACCGGAACGGCGATCGTGAAGGGGCTGCTGATCGAGGTCCCGAGATCGTCGTTCACGAGCCGAAGCTCCTGGGTGTAGCTCCCCGGCGCCAGGAGGCCGGTGTTCAGCCGCACGTCGAACCGGGCGACCTCGTTCGGACCGATCGACGTCTTCCCCGGAACGCTCGCGTTCGAAGTGACCGCCGCCGGCCGCGTCGAAGAGATCCATCCGGAACCGGCGAACGTGCTCGGTGCCGGCGTCGCCAGACGGACCGCTCCACCGAGCGGCCACGCTGCGGTGCCCGTGTTCTTCATCAAGATCGGGAGCACGCCGTAGGCTCCGGCCACCACCGGAAGCTTCCCCGGCGTTGAGGAGAGCACGCCCTGGAAGGTGGCGATCCGGAACCAGGTGCTCTTTACGCCACCGCTCGACGGCCACGAGAAGGCCGAGCGGAACGTCTCTCCGCTGATCGTCAGGGTCTTGATCGTTCCGATGAGCTGCATCTTCAAGACCCTGCCGCCCCATTCGCCGAAGCCGTTTCGTTCGGTGACGTTGACGCCGACGAGCTCGCCGATCTCGGGCCAGTTGTCTTCGATCGACGTCGCGGTGATGTCGGTCGTCCAATCGTGATGCGGTGAGACCGAGTCGTACTGGTCGGGAACGGCGGACAGGTAGGAGACGCTGCCCGCCGCCGAGTAGCCGCCGGTGGACGACGAGTACTCGGCGAGGATCGGCTTCCCGGCCGAGAAGAGTACCTTGCCCGCCGTGGCGTCGACGGCTGCGCTCGATGCCGCGTGCTCGAGCTGGGTCACTGTGGTCGAGGCGACGGAGGGCCGTGAGGCGGCGCCGAGGTAGACCTGACACGACGTCGTCGCGCAGATGTCGTAGTTCTGACCGGCGGCGCGCGCGCCGTCGCGCTTGTACGTGGCGTACGAGCGAGCGGCGACGGACTGCGCCCGAACCGCCTCTGGCGCCCAAGTGGCCGGCATCTCTCGCGGGACGGCACCGTAGAGGTACTGCGTCATCGTGAGCTCATTGATGGTTCGCATCGACGTCGTCCCGGTCTTGATCCCGTCGACGAAGCCGCGGTAGTAGCGAACGACGCCGGATTCCTCGACGTGTTGCATGAGCTCGGTGCCCGGCATGAATCGCGCCGGCACCGTGTTCGTGCCGACGACGGTCCAGGGCCCGGTGGAGGACGCGGACTTCTCGACGATGTACACGGTTCCATCGTGCCGCGCGCGGAAGAACTTGAACGTGGCATCGCTCGCTGCGAGCGTCCCTTGCCCGATCCACTTCACCGTGAACGGCGCGGCGCTCGACACGAGGACGTCGGAGGAAGTCTCGACGAGGACCCGTAGATCCTCGTCGGCCGGCCGCGTGCCGATGGTGACGCCGGAGTAATAGGACAGCACGATCTGGGACCACGTCTTGCCGGCGTCGGCTTGGCCCTTCGCGCCCCACTGACCCATGCCGCGCCCGTGACCCCAGCCGTGTCCTTCGGCTACGAGCACGGCGTTCGACGGCAGGGGCGTACCGGCTCCGAGCGCGGGGTGAACGAACACCAGCGAAGCGGCCGCTGCCACGCTCGCCAGCGTCAGCGCCGCGAGCGTCGATCGATGCGAATGCAACGGACGAAACCCCCCTTCTTCATCCTCAACGTCGGCCCGGCCGGAGGACGCCTTGAGACCCGTCGGAGGCGGTCGCCGTAGCCGACGCGGACTACCAGGGCCTTTGCGTAAACACGCTGGTCAAGTCTCGGGCGTTTATGGCCGAAAAACATCAGTGGTGGAGATCGTCCGTTCTTCGTTCCCAACCGACGCACGTCGCGGGCGCGCCCTTGCCCTTGCCGTGGCCGTCCTCGTCTCGCTCGCGGTGTTGCGGGCCGCTCCGGCACGGGCCGCATCGACGTTCTACGTCTCGGTTTCGGGCGCAGACGCGAACGCGGGCACGCTCGGCGCGCCCTGGAGAACAGTCGGGAAAGGGCTTGCCTCGCTGTTCCCCGGCGACACCTTGCTCGTGCGCGGCGGGACGTACGTCGAGCGGATCACGAGCGTCGTGTACCGCCCGGCGACCGCCGGTAACCCCATCACGGTGGCCGCCTACCCGGGCGAGGTCCCGATCGTGAAGGGCGTGCTCCAGATCAGGGGATCGAACTACTGGACCTTCGACGGGATCAACGCGATGTGGGATCCGGCGACCGGAACGCCGAGCGACCCACTCGTGAAGATCATGCACGGCGTGGGTTGGACGTTCAAGAACGCGGAGATCTGGGGCGCTCGCTCCTACGCCGGTCTGTTCGTCGGATCAACCGTGGTCGGACAGCCGTCCGGCTGGCGGATCGCCGGCAACTGCATCCACGACACGTACGCGGCTCATCCGCCGTTCCTCGACCACAACCTCTACATCGGCCTGAAGGTCGAGGATCAGCCCGGCCCGGGCATCGTCGAACGCAACGTGATGTTCAACGCCAGCAACGGCGAGAACATCAAGGTGGGCGGCGGCTCCGAAGGGGGAGCGGAGGACGTGATCATCCGCAACAACACGCTGTACAACGCGTCCCAGAACGTGATGGTCGTGGGCGCTACGACGCGAACGACGTTCGAGCGCAATCTGATGGGCAAGTCCACCGGCAAGTGGTGGTACCCGAACCTGCGCGGACAGGACGTGACGGGGGCGAACAACATCGCGTTCGACAATGCGGGCTTCCTCGCCGAGCGCTTCCTGAAGAGCACGAACTCGCCGAAGCCGATCATCGACGGCGGCGGCAACCTCTTCGGGGTGGATCCCAAGTTCAACGCCCTCGGGTGCACCGCGTTCCGGCCGCAGCTCTCTGGGCTCAAGATGTATGGGCGCTGGGCTCCCTCGGGCGATCCGCTGTCCGGTGATTGGGACGGGGACGGAACCGAAACCGGAGGTTTCCGGCGCGGGAACGTCTGGCGCTTCAACAACGGCTTCGATGCCTCGCCGGAGATCGAGTTCGCGTTCGGGAGGACGACCGACCGGCCGATCGTCGGCGACTGGAACGGCGACGGGATCGCTACCCCGGGCGTCGTCCGCGGCAATCTCTGGTATCTGAACAACGGCTTCGACGCCATCGCCGACATCTCGATCGCCTACGGGAAGACGACGGACCGTCCGGTGGTAGGGGACTGGAACGACGACGGGACCGACACGCCCGGGCTCGTCCGCGGCAACGTGTGGTACCTCAACAACGGAACCGACAACATCGCCGACGTCTCGTTCGCGTACGGCCAGCCCACGGATGTCGCCGTCGTGGGCGACTGGAACGGGGACGGCGCCGACTCGCCCGGCGTTTTGCGCGGCAACACGTGGTACCTGAACGACGGGTTCGGCCCGTACGCCGCGATCACGTTCGCGTTCGGAGCCGCCACGGACGTCCACGTCGTGGGTGATTGGGACGGCGACGGCCATACGACCGTGGGTGTCGTGCGAGGGTCCAGCTGGTTCCTGCGGAACACGAACGCAGCCGGCGCCCACGACATCACATTCTCCGACGAAGCCTGGCTCTAAGAGCCGGACGGCGAACCGTTAGGGCATCGTCTCGCTCACGATGCCCTGCAGCTGGTTCCGGGGCATCGACATCGGCGGGATGTTCTGGCTGGCGAGGTAGGCGTTCACGACCTCGAGCGGATCACCCAGCTGGCGGATCCTGCCGTTCTGGAGCCACAGGCATCGGTGGCACATCTGCAGGACCGCCTCGAGGTTGTGCTGGACCATCACGACCGTCGCGCCGGCTGTGAAAAGCTCTCGCATCTTGTTCGCGCATCGCTCCCGGAAGTTCGCGTCCCCGACGACGAGGACCTCGTCGACGACGAGGATCTCGGGGTCGACGTGGACGGCGACGCTGAATCCCAGGCGCGCGCGCATCCCGGTCGAGTACGTGCGCACCGGCGTGTCGATCCGCTCGCCGAGACCGGAGAACTCGATGATCGCGTCCTTCCGCCGCTCGATCTCCTGGCGGCTGAGCCCGAGCAGGATCCCGTTGTAGGTGATGTTCTCGAGACCGGTCAGCTCCGCGTGGAAGCCGGCGCCGAGGGACAGCAAGCTCGAAACCTGACCGCGCAGCTCAACTTCGCCCTCGTCCGGCGCGAGGATCCGCGAGAGCACACGCAGCATCGTCGACTTCCCCGATCCGTTCTGGCCGATGATCCCGAACACGCTGGCCGAAGGGATGTCGAACGTGACGTTGCGCAGCGCCCAGAACTCCTCGGGCTTCCCCGCGCGCTTGAGGAACCTCACCAGGCCCGAGTGCACCGTCGGTGCCTTCTGGTGGCGGAGCAAGAAGCGGATGCCTAAGTCGCGAACGCGGATCGCGTAGTCGCTCACAGCATCTTTCCGAACTGGGCCTCGCGGCGGATGAAGTACCAGCCGCCGAGCAGCAACGCGACGACGCCGAAGCCTGCCGAATACGCGAGCCCCCAGCCGGGGACGACGTGCTTCGTGAGGGTCTCGGATCCGGGGACGGGGAGTACGCCGATCACACCGTGATAGCTCTCGAACAAGCCCGTCAGAGGATTCAACCGAACGAGGTTGCGGAAGTTCGGATTCTTCACCCTCGTCTCGAGCGCCCACAACGCGGGCGAGAGATAGAGCCACAGCCGGAACAGATTTCCGATCAAGCCCGGCAGGTTGCGGTAGTTCAGCCCCCACACCGCCAGCGGATAGGCCAGGCCGAGGCAGAGGATGAACTGAGCCGCGATGATCACCGGAAGGAAGACCAGATGCCAGGACGGCGCGATCCCATACACCGCCATGAAGATCGGCACGATCAGAAGCCCGACCGCGAAGTGTGCCAACGAGGTGACGACCTCGGCGATCGGGAGCAACGCCCGCGGGAAGTAGAGGTCCTGGATGAGGTTGGTGTTGCTGCGCACGACGGCCATGGCCCCGCTGAGCGACGAGGTCATCCATTTGAACGGAAGGAGCGCCGTCAGTACGTACAGGGGGAAGGCAGGCTCGGCCGCCTTGAGGATGAAGCTGACGAGCACGACGTAGACGAGCGTGAGCGAGAGGGGCTCGAGGATCCACCACGCGAACCCGACGACGTTCATCTCGTAGGTGCTCTTCAGCTCGCGGCTGGCGAGCACCCGAACGAGGCTGCGCCGCTCCCAGGCCTCCCGCATATAGCGACGCGGGGAGGCCATCTGTCCTGCGCTTATGCGCGTGACGGCGTCGTGGGCGCTCTGGGCAGTCTTCATGGGCGGCGAACGGGGTCGGTGCGGATCGAGAAGGAGGTCACTTCCGGCGGCAGATTATAGTCCCGTGCGACCGGCCCGGCGCGACGCCTCTACGCCGGATACCGCCTCGAGAAGGCGTTCGCGCTCCACGTTCCAGTCGAACCGTCCCGCCGCCGCTCGCCCTCCCTCGATCCTGCGCGCGAGCCCTTCGGGATCCCGATGCGCCTCGAGGATCCGCTCACAGAGCGTGTTGACGTCCCCCGGTCGGATGAACATCATCTCCTCGTCCGAGAACTCGCGGACGACCGCCTCGGTCGCCGAGCAGATCACCGGCAGGCCGAGCGCGCCCCATTCGAGCAACTTGGTCGAGAAGCTGTAGCGCATCAACGGATCCGCTCGATGCGGCTGAGCGCCCAGCCACGAGCCGGCGATGATGCCCGGCATCGCGTCCAGCGGCACCGGTCCGTCGAGTGACACCCGGTCCTCGATCCCGTTGGCTCGCGCGATCTCGCGCAATCGCGGCACGAGGTCGCCGTCGCCGACGATCCTCGCGCGGATACCCGGGATCGCATCCTTGAGCCTGGCGACCGCCTCAACGATCAGGTCGACGCCGTACCGGCCGGCGACCGTTCCTGCGTACAAGATCGTCCGGTCGGCCGGATCTCGTGCCGGCAGTTCGTCGCTGCGCGAGAACAGGCGCGGGTCCGGTGCGTTGCGGACGACGGTGATCTTCTCGGGAGCGACGCTGCGCAGGAACAGGTCGCGCATGGCGTCGATGACGGTGAGCACGTGCGTGGCGTAGCGACAGCTGAGCCGCTCTTCGAGCAGCAGCGCTCGGACGGCGCGATGATCGTCGGCGAACCCGTAGCGCGACTGGAAGAACTCCGGCAACGGATCGCGCATGTCGAGGATGATCCGCGTACCCGCCAGGTGGGGCACCAGCGCGCTCCGGACGATGATGTTCGGGATCCCGAAGACGTACACGACGTCGTATCGACGCCGGAGATGCATCGCGCCGATCGCCCCGAGCGCCATCGCGCCGAACGATGTGTACTCGAAAGCGTAGCGTCCCTTCGATCCGCGCCGGCGCCTTGCCGGGAGCCGGTGAACCTCGACGCCGGCGACGTGCTCGCGCCTCGACTCGCCCTCGTCGCGCGCGCACAGGACGTCGACCCCCCAGCCGGCGTCGACGAACGCTTGCGCATGACGCCGAGGCCTCGTATCCCGCATGAAATACGAGTGCGAGACGATCAGGATGCGTTCCGGGAGCCGGTGGTGGGCCACGGGGGCCCATGCTAACCTCTAATTTCGCAGTGCCCCGCAGCCCGAGCCCCGATCTGGAGAGTGGTTTGCGCGTCCTCATAACCGGTGTCACCGGCTTCGTCGGCAGCCACCTCGCCGAGTACTGTCTGAGCCTGGGGCACGAGGTCGCGGGCACGATGCGGTGGCGGTCGCAGCAAGAGAACCTCGCCGAGGTGCGCGACCGAGTAACCTTGTTCGAGGCCGACCTTCGCGACGGAACGGCCGCCCGCCACGTGATCGCGACGTTCAGTCCCGACCGGATCTTCCACCTCGCCGCCCAGTCCTACGTCGCCGCGTCCTGGTCGGCGCCGGCCGAGACGCTCACGACGAACGTGCAATGCCAGGTCCACCTTCTCGAGGCCATCCGCGGGGCAGACCTTCCCGACGCCCGCGTGCAGATCGCAGGCTCGTCCGAGGAATACGGCGAGGTGCTCGACTCCGAGCTTCCGATCCGGGAGACGAACCCGCTACGTCCGATGTCGCCCTACGCCGTCTCCAAGGTCGCGCAGGACCTCATGGGGTTCCAGTACTTCAAGTCCTACGGGATGCACATCGTCCGCACCCGCGCCTTCAATCACGAAGGCCCGCGCCGCGGAGAGGTGTTCGTCATCTCGAGCTTCGCGCAGCAGATCGCGCTCGCGGAAGCCGGGCGGGGGGAGCCGGTGCTCAACGTCGGCAACCTCGATGCGCAACGGGACTTCAGCGATGTGCGCGACGTCGTCAAGGCGTACTGGCTCGCGCTCGAACGGTGCGAGCCGGGCGACGTTTACAACATCGGATCTGGGCGCGCGTGGAAGATCGCCGATGTCGCCGACATGCTGATCGGGATGGCGAAGGTCCCGATCGAGATCCGTCAGGATCCGACGCGGATGCGCCCCTCAGACGTTCTCGTGCTTCAAGCCGACACGACCAAGTTCCGAGAATCGACTGGATGGGAGCCGAGCATCCCGTTCGAGCAGACCTTGTGGGACACCTTGGAGTATTGGCGAGACCGGGTAGGGGAGCGAGCATGAAGATCACGATCGTCGGCACCGGGTACGTGGGGCTCGTCACCGGGTCCTGCTTCGCCGACCTCGGTCACGAAGTGACCTGCGTCGACGTCGTGGCTGAGAAGGTCGAGAAGCTCCGGGGCGGCCAGATCCCGATCCACGAGCCGGGTCTCGAGGAAGTCGTGCAACGCGGCCTCGACGCCGGGCGGCTGCGGTTCACCACCGATCTTGGCGAGGGCGTTCGGAAGTCGCAGTTCGTTTTCATCTGCGTGCCGACGCCGCCGGCCGAGGACGGGAGCGCCGATCTATCCCACGTCGAGCAGGCCGCCGTGGACATCGCGCAGCACATCGGCGACTACAAGATCATCGTCAACAAGAGCACGGTGCCGATCGGTTCCTCCCGCTTGGTCGAGCGGATCGTCCGCGAGCGGCTCCCTGCTCAGATCGAGTTCGACGTCGCGTCGAACCCGGAGTTCTTGCGTGAAGGCTCGGCCGTGTTCGACTTCATGCACCCCGACAGGGTCGTCATCGGCACGCATAGCGAGCGGGCTGCCGGCCTGTTGACCGAGCTCTTCCGGCCGTTGGGGGCACCGCTCATCGTCACCGACCCGGCGACCGCAGAGATGATCAAGTACGCGTCGAACGCGTTCCTGGCGACGAAGATCTCCTACATCAACGCGATCGCAAACATCTGTGACCAGGTCGGTGCCGACGTCAAGGAGGTCGCGCTCGGGATGGGCTACGACGCGCGCATCGGCTTCGAGTTCCTGAAACCCGGCCCGGGGTTCGGCGGCTCGTGTCTTCCCAAGGACTGCCGGGCATTGATCCAGGTCGCCGAGAACCAGGGGTACGACTTCGGGCTGCTCCGCGGGGTGCTCGAGGTCAACGACGAGCAGCACCGCGTCATCACCGGCAAGCTGGAGCGACTCGTCGGGGGACTCGCCGGCAGGACGATCGGGGTCTGGGGCCTCGCGTTCAAGCCGAATACCGACGACGTGCGCGACTCGCCTTCGCTGGCCGTGATCCGGGACATCCTGGCGCGCGGGGCGCGGATCCGCGCGTACGACCCCGCCGTGGATCCCGGACGGACCTTCGACGGCGTGGAGCGGGCTCCGGGAGCCGTCGAAGCCGTCGAAGGAGCGGACGCGCTCCTGTTGCTGACGGAATGGAACGAGTTCCGCTGGCTCGACTTCGCGCGGGTTCGCGACGTCATGGCAACTCCGGTCGTCGTGGACGCGCGGAACTTCCTCGATCCGCATATGCTCCGCCAGCTCGGATTCACCTATGAGGGAGTCGGCCGCTAGAGGTTCCCGCGTCGGCGCCGGTTCCCTCAGGTATCCTCCTCAACCGATGCGAGTCTTGATCGCCGGCGGCGGCGGGTTCCTCGGATACCACCTGTGCACGCGCATGCTCGACGACGGGCATGAGGTCGTCTGCGTGGACAACCTGATCACCGGACGGCGGGACAACATCGAAGAGCTGTCCGCGAACGTCCGCTTCAGCTTCGTCGAGCACAACATCTCGACACCGCTGTTCCCCGACGGCGACATCGACGCGGTCATGAACTTCGCGAGCCCCGCGTCCCCAATCGACTATCTCGCCCATCCCATCCCCACGCTCAAGGTGGGCGCCATCGGGACGTGGCACACCCTCGGGATCGCGAAAGCCAAGCAGGCGACCTACTTCATCGCCTCGACGTCCGAGGTGTACGGGGATCCACAGATCCACCCGCAGCCCGAGAGCTATTGGGGCCACGTGAACCCGATCGGCCCGCGCGGGGTCTACGACGAGGCGAAACGCTACGCCGAGGCGATGACCATGGCGTACCACCGGTTCCACGGATTGGACACGAGGATCGTTCGGATCTTCAACACCTTCGGGCCTCGCATGCGCCCGATGGACGGGCGCGCGGTGAGCACGTTCATCGTGCAGGCGCTGAAGGGCGAGCCCATGACCGTCCACGGGGACGGGTCGCAGACCCGGAGCTTCTGTTACGTCGACGACTTGATCGAGGGGTTCATCCGGCTTCTTGCGTCCGGCGAGCACGACCCGGTCAACATAGGCAACCCCGAGGAGTACACGGTTCTCGAGCTGGCTTCGATGATCAAAGAGCTGACGGGATCGACCTCGGAGATCGCGTTCGAGCCCAGACCGGTCGACGACCCCAGTGTCCGCCGCCCCGATATCAGCCGCGCCCGCGAGTTGCTGGGGTGGGAACCGCGAGTTCCCGTGCGCGAGGGCTTGCAACGCACGATCGACTGGTTCCGGTCCGAACTCGGAGGAGCATGAGCGATGGATAAGAATCTGATGGATCAACTGAAGGACGGCGATGAGGTGGCGGTCGCGTTGCGAGGCGGCGCGGGCTGGCTCCAAGGCTCGATCGTGTGGCGCCGCGAGGACGCGGTCCTCTTGAAGGTCGCCGCCGGCGGGGCGGGTGGCGCGGCCTCTCCCTACGCGCTGGTTTTCCTCGGGGAGATCTCCGCTCTCGGCGTCCCGCGGGAGCTGGAGCCCCCGACACCGGAGGCTCGAGCCACCGGCTTCATGCGCGGCTAGCGGTCCGGAACGGCCCGCGGGACCAACGTCCCGGCGGGACCAACGTCCCCATTCTCCATTCGAGCGCCTCGAGCGCCGCCCGGTGCGTCCTGGTTCGCCGGGATCCGAGGAGGCGGCCCACGTGAGGAACCTCCTACTTGTGCGTGCGGTTTCGTTCGCTCGCTCGTTTCCTTTGGTGCACGGATGCCGCGCTGTAGCGGCTCCGGGCGACGGAACCTGAAGGAGGGCGAGGCAGATGACTAAGACCCCGTACACGAGCGGCACGCGTGAGCGCCTCATCGAGCGTCTTCGCCGTCAGGCGATGGCGATCCAGAACGGTCACCGTCGCGAGGACGCGCTCCTCACGACCGGCGAGGTCGCGATGCTCTTCCGCGTCAGCCACCGCGCCGTGCGCTGCTGGGCGGACGCAGGCAAGCTGCCCTACATCCGGACCCTGGGCGGCCACCGCCGCTTCCTTGCGTCCGCGGTGTGGGAGGCGCTTTCGGCGGTCCTTCCCGAAGGCGAGCGCACCCCGGTCCAGCCCGTTCCGAACGTAGCTCGCGGAGCCTAACCAAGGCGTTTCGGCCGGTCCGCCGCCGGATACGAACCGGCGACGGATCGGCCGCCCGCGTTTCAGCCAGAGGACCCCTTCATGACGACCGTATACGCGCGCGCCTCGGGCCGGGTCTCCCTCGCCGGCGGTGGCACCGACGTTCCCGCCTACTACGAGCGTCACGGCGGCGCGGTCGTCTCGTCCGCGATCGGGATCGGCGCTGCCGCCCACGTCGGCCTGTGCGCGACCGGTCTCGAGCTCGTGTCACTGGATCACGGGTCCCGTGAGCTGATCCCCGCCGATCGGGTCGCTCGTCGCGTCCGCTACCCCTTCCTCGCCGAAGAGTTCCTCACGCTTCAGAAAGCCGTCGCGTGGCATTTCGCGCTCGACCGTGCGCGACTCGCCGCGACGAGCGAGCTGCCGGCCGGAGGCGGCCTCGGAGCGTCGGCGGCGATATGCGTTGCGCTGGTGGCCGCCTCGGCCGCATACCTCGGAGAACCGCTCGACCGTAACGGCATCGCCGAGATCGCAGCGCGGATCGAGATGACGGTCCTGCGACGACCGTGCGGCAAGCAGGATCAATACACCGCAGCTCACGGCGGCCTCAATCTGCTGGAGTTCGCCCGCGACGGCGCGGTCGCCGTCACGCCGATCCGGATCACGGAGCAGACCCGGCGCGATCTCGCCCAGAATCTGATGCTCTTCTCCAACGGTGGTCGCCGGAACTCCGCGTGGCCGCTGGCCGAGCTTGCCCGCCGCATCTCGGCGGATCACGTTGAGACCCTTGCGGCGCTGGCTGAGCTCAAGGAGATCGCATACGAGGTGAAGACCGCCCTCGAGCTCGGTGACATGGTGATGCTCGGCTGCATGCTCGACCGAGGGTGGAAGGCGAAACGACGGCTCCACTCGCAGGTTTCGACGCCGGAGATCGACCGGGTTCTCCTCCTCGCGAAGCACGCCGGCGCGTACGGCGGGAAGCTGGCTGGAGCCGGGCTCGCCGGCTCGTTGCTGATCGCGTGCCCACCGGCGAACCGCGACGACGTGCGAACCGTGCTCGCAACCCAGGGCTGGCGCGGTCGCGGCGTCGAGGTTGACTACTCCGGGGTGACGATCGGTGAGCCGGCCGGTGGAGCGCTTTCGGGCTGACCGATCAGGTGCTGGTGGGCGACGGGCTCGGCGAAGCGGAACCGGTCGGGGTTGCGGTCGTCGGCGGCACGGCCGAGTCGGTGCCGGGCTCAGGGGTTCCCTGCGCGGATTCCGGCGCGTTGTCGCGGAAACGCTCCACGAAGTCCTCGGCCGCGGCCTTCAGCCCCTGCTCGTTCGGTGTGTTGCACTCCTGGATGTGGCCCCACGCGGTGAACGCGACCTGAGAAGGCATGTCCGAGTGGGCGGGTGCGAGCATGATCCAGTTCGGGTCGCTGCGAACCACTTCCGCGAGTATGGCGGCGATCGCCGGTCCAACCGACTCCTTGTAGTAGATGACGACGTGGCCGTGCTCGAGGTTGTGCACAGACCCCTCGTATTGGACGACCGCGCGATGAATGCCGGTTGTGATCGGTCCAAGTCCCTGCGCGTTGTAGTGGTTCCCAGACGTCGGCGGGTTCGTGTTGTAGGTCGCCGTAGCAGGGGGCTGGATATGGTCGACCGCAAGGAGCGCTGGGTTCTCGACCGGCTCACATCCCGCGGCCGCGGCGAGCCTGTTGGACGCTTCGCTGTTCTCGTCACCGCCGAGCAGAAGGGCCAGCGCCACGATCCCGGCGATGACGAGTCCCGCCACGCCGGCCATCGCCAGCTTGCGAAGGCGCGCCTGCCGCTGGCGGCGACGCAACTCTTCCAAACGGCGGCGCTTAGCGTCGTCGCGACGCTCTCGTTTCGTTGCCCTCTTGTCTGCCACGAGGGGCTTTTATAGCACGGCCCCCGCAGGCCGGCATGGTCACCGGATATCCAGGAAGGCCGAGGGGTCGATCGCGCCTCGGGCCGCGGGCCCTTCGAGGGGAAAACCGGCGACCACGCAGCCCACCGCCTGCCAATCGCTGTCGATGCCGAGCGCGCCGGCCGCCTCGTCGCTGCAGAAGATGCTGGTCGACAGCCAGCAGGAGGCGACACTCTGAGCGTTCAGAGCGAGCATCAGATTTTGAACGCTCGCTCCGGCTGCGCTCAGGAACATCTCGCGTTCGGCCAGCAAGCGGCGAGCGTCGGTGTAGGGGTCGGCCCCTGCGAGCGAGACGAAGCAAGCGAGCAAGACCGGCGCCCCTCCGAGGAGCCTCCGGGAGCGCGCGATCGCCCGGTCGATCTTCCCCGAGGGGACCTTGTCGTCGATCAGATCACGTCGCCAGGCCTGCTCCATCGCGTCGAGGAACCGGCCGCGCGGTGTTTCGTTGCGGAGCCAGACGAACTTCCACGGGGGCGCCGCGCGTGATCCGTGGGGTGCCGGGGCCGTTGCGGCGGCGGCCACGGCGCGCTCGATCGTGTCTCTCGGAACCGCGCGGGTCGAGAACGTGCGGATCGATCTGCGGGCCTCGACCGCCTCGATGACTCCGGTGCGGAACAGATCCTCGTCGGGTGGCCGCACGAGCTCTCGGGCGCTGCCGGCTCCGAGCCATCGGGCCGGAAGGCCACGAACGATGGCGACGGGGATCCCGTCGTTCTTGCCCATGACGAGCTCGGCGGCGGATGCGACTTCGTCGGCGACCGCGATCACGGTCGCCTCGAGCAAGGTGCCGAACACGTCCTTCTCGCCGCGATGGTCCCGCATCGGCGCAAGGCCGGCGACGCCGATCGCGACGTTCGTTTGCCCGGCGCGCCACGGGCGGCCGAACGTGTCGCTGAGCACGATCCCCGCGGCGGCCCCACGCGCTTTCAACCCTTGCCGGAGGCGTTCCGCGCTGCCGTCGGGATCCATCGGCAGGAGCGCGATCCGATCCGCCGGCACGTTGGAGCCGTCGACGCCGGCGTGGGCGCACACGAATCCGTGCACGGTCTCCGCGATCACGAGGTCTCCACGCCGCGCGACGACGCGAACGGTCTCCCGTTCCGCCCATTCCCGGCGAGCGCGCTCCCGGTCGGTTGGGTCGATTTCGACGAGCCTTCCTTCGGCTTTCGATACGACCTTCGACGTCACGACCACCACATCGCCGTCGCGGACGGATGAATGATCCGCGATGAGCGTCGCGAGGTCGGCGCCCGGTCCGATCTCGGGCAGCCCTTCGACGGGGATGATCTCGATCCGCATCGCAGTCGAGTGTACGTGGACCGAACTCAGTCCGTTGCGAGCGCCTCGGCCAGATCCAGCGTCACTTTCGCGAGCGCGGTCGCGTCCTCGACCGTGTGCATCAAGGTCTGCGCGACCTCGACGCGGACGTCGAGCTCGGAGGCGATCACCTGCCCGAGGTTCGCGTCGAGGAGATCGATCACCCAGCCGTCGAGCACATCGCGGTAGAGCCGGGCGGCTCCGAGCGCCGAGACCTCGGCGCCGGCCGACGGCATCAGTTTGTCAGCCATGCCGCGCACCGGCGCGCCGTCGACGATGGGGGAGACCCCCACGACCGGGGCGGGCGTTTCGCGGATCGCGTCGCGGATCCCCGGCACCGTCAAGATGGTGCCGATCGAAACCACCGGGTTCGACGGCGCGATCAGGACCGCGTCGGCGGACGCGATCGCCTCGAGCACGCCCGGCCCCGGCCGCGCGTTCTCGGCGCCGACGAGCCTGACGGCCCTGACGTCGTCGCGCGCACCGCGCCGGACCCAGTATTCTTGGAAGTGCAGGTCGCGCTCGCGGCCGTCCTCGTCCGCGACCGAGACGTGCGTCGCAACCGCCGCGTCGGTCATCGGGAGCAACCGGATCCCGGCGCCGAAGCGCTCCGCGATCCGCGCGGTCACATCCGACAAGGTCTGGCCTGCCGACAGCGCGAGCGTCCGGAACAGGCAGACTCCGTAATCCCGGTCGCCGAGCGTGAACCAGGCGTCGACGCCGAGACTGCGCAGCTCCTCGAGCAGTCCGTGCGTGTCGCCGGCCAGCCCCCATCCGCGCGCGTCGTTGATCGCACCGCCGAGCGTGTAGGTCACGATGTCGAGATCGGGCGACACGTGGACGCCGTACACGATGAAGTCGTCACCGGTGTTTCCGATGACGGTCACCTCGCCCGGCGGCACAGACCGAACCACCCCCCGGAGGAACCGGGCGGCGCCCACGCCACCGGCGAGTACGACGATCACCGGTCGAGTATGGCCGCCGGTGCGTGGCCTCCGCCACCGCGGGTGAGACCCGGTCACCGGCCGGTTGGCACCGTGGTAGGCTCCGCCGCGATGCCCGGCCTCGCGTGCCGACCGTGACCGACCTCGCGCACCAGATCCGCCGATCGCTCCATCGTTCGGAGGACGGCAAAGTCCTTTCTGTCGAAGAGGCGGCGGCGCTGCTGTCGGCTCGCGGCGAGGATCTCGACCGGTTACTCTCGGTCGCGCAACGGGTCCGAGACGCAGGCGTCGGTCGCGTCGTCACCTACTCCCCGAAGGTCTTCATCCCGCTCACGCGCCTGTGCCGTGATCGGTGCGGCTACTGCACGTTCGCGACGACGCCCGACCGGCTCGCCGCTCCCTACCTTTCGCCGGAGGAGGTACTCGACATCGCGCGGGCGGGGCAGCGAGCCGGCTGCCTCGAGGCGCTCTTCACCCTCGGCGACCGGCCGGAGATGCGCTGGCCTGAGGCCCGCGCCTGGCTGGCGGAGCGCGGCTACACGACGACGCTCGAGTACGTCCGCGCGATGGCGATCGCGGTCATCGAGGAAGCCGGATTGCTGCCGCACCTCAATCCCGGCGTCATGTCGTGGGAAGAGATGATGCGGCTGAAGCCGGTCGCACCGAGCATGGGCATGATGCTGGAGACGACCTCCGAGCGGCTCTACGCGACACCCGGCGCGGCTCACTACGGCTCGCCCGACAAGAAGCCTTCGGTTCGTCTTCGAACCATCGAGGACGCAGGCCGGCTGGCGATCCCCTTCACCACCGGCATCCTCGTCGGCATCGGAGAAACGCTCGAGGAGCGCGCCGAGTCGCTGTTCGCGATCCGCGAGCTATCGCGCAAGTACGGGCACGTTCAAGAAGTGATCGTTCAGAACTTCCGCGCGAAGCCTGCGACGCCGATGTCCAGGCATCCCGACCCCGGCGAGGACGAGTTCCTCGCGGCGATCGCGGTCGCACGACTCGTGCTCGGGCCGCGCGCGAATCTCCAGGCGCCGCCGAACCTGTCCGACGACGACTTCCCGAGACTGCTCGATGCCGGGATCAACGACTGGGGCGGCGTGTCTCCGGTCACCCCGGATCACGTGAACCCCGAGAAGCCTTGGCCGAACCTCGAACGCCTCCGCCGCGCGACCGAGGAGCGCGGATACGAGCTCCGGCCGCGGCTGACGGTGTATCCGCACTATGCGCTCCGGCCGGACCCGTGGCTGCACGGTCGCGTCACGGCCGCCGTCGAGGCGCTCGCCGATCCCGACGGCTTCGCCCGCGCCGGCGCCCGGGCCGGCGGCGTCGCCTGGCAGGAGCCTGACGTCGTGCCCCAGGCAGCCATGGGTGGCGCGATGCGCTCGATCGAGGACGACGCCGCCTCACATGTGGAGCTGAGCCGCGGCCTCCGCGACGACACGTCGGAGATCCACGGGAGCTGGGAGGCGCTCGAGGTCGATCTCTCGCGCGCATGGCGCTCGTCGCCCCGCCGTGCGCCGAGCGAGATCCGCGCGGCCCTGGCGCGGGCGTCGGAGGGGATACCGGTCGACGACGCGGACGCGCTCGCGCTCTTCGACGCGAGGGGGGAAGACCTCGACGCACTTTGCCGCATCGCAGACGGTTTGCGCCGGGACGCGGTCGGCGACGTCGTGACGTACGTCGTGAATCGCAACATCAACTTCACCAATATCTGCTATGTCGGTTGCCGTTTCTGCGCGTTCGCCCAGCGGCGCGTGGACCCCGATGCGTATTTCCTATCCCTGGACGAGGTCGCCGGCCGGGCCGAGGAGGCCTGGGCGTACGGCGCGACCGAGGTCTGCATCCAGGGTGGCATCCACCCGGATCTGCCGGGCGATCATTACTTCGAGATCCTCCGCGCGATCAAGGCGCGCGTGCCGGAGATGCACATCCATGCGTTCAGCCCCATGGAAGTGATGAACGGCGCGGCGCGGCTGGGGATCTCGTTCCGCGAGTGGCTCACCGAAGCGCGCGACGCCGGGCTCGGATCGACGCCGGGAACCGCGGCGGAGATCCTCGACGATGAAGTGCGATGGGTGCTGACGAAGGGCAAGCTCCCGGCCGATACGTGGGAAGAAGTCATCCGCACCGCGCATTCGCTGGGGATCCGCTCCACCTCCACCATCATGTACGGCCACGTCGATGCACCGCCGCACTGGGTGGCGCATCTCCGTCGCATCAGGAGGATCCAGGAAGACACCGGCGGCATCACCGAGTTCGTCCCGCTTCCGTTCGTGCATCAGAACGCTCCGATCTACCTCGCCGGCAAAGCGCGCCCGGGCCCGACGACCGATGAGAACCGTCGCATGCACGCGCTCGCGCGCATCCTGCTTCACGAGGCGATCCCCAACATCCAAGTCTCGTGGGTCAAGCTCGGGGTGGAAGGCTCCCAGCTGATGCTCCGGAGCGGCTGCAACGACTTCGGCGGAACCCTCATGGAAGAAACGATCTCCCGCATGGCCGGCGCCTCCCACGGCATCCGCATGGCCCCCACCCAATTCAACGAAGCCATCCGCGCCATCAACCGCCTCCCCGCCCAACGCACCACCCTCTACGACCGAATCACCCCGATCACCGAAGAAGGAATCAAAGCCAGAACCGACACCCCCTGACCCCGACCAGCCACGTCAACGCCAAGGACATCGAGTCGAAAAAGGGGGCAGGGAGGGGCGGGGGGCCCCTCCCTGCGGGGGATGCGCTCGGGGGATTACCCCGGCACTCGGCTTTGCGGCCGAGTGGTTTACGTATACACCAATCCTTGCTTCGATTCCAGGCCGGTCGTTGTTCCTGCTCACGCTGCGCGATTAGGATGCGTTCGCGCGTCGCGTTCGGGCGATTCCCGCCGCAACGGCGCGTGTTCTTCAGACCTCGTACGGCATGCAAGGGAGGCTTCGTGGACGAGCAGTCGGATCTGTACCGAAGGATCGACGAGCTTCTCTCTAAGCCGACGGACGAACAGGTTCGCGAGCAGCGAGCGCTCAACGATCTCATGGTCGGTGTGCGCGACGCGATCGCGAGGCTGACCGGCGACGTCGCAGCGCTCTCCGCGCGCGTCTCGGAGACACGAGAGTACGCGGAGCGTTTGGCCGAGCGCCCGGCGGCGGCGCCCGAAGCGGGCGAAACGCCGGACCTCACGCCGCTCGTTCACGTGACGGTCCCCGAGGCGGTGCGGGCGTCGATCCCGGCTGCTCTCCGCGATGTCGTCCCAGAGGTGATCAACGCGGCCGTCCCCGAAGCGCTCAAGAACGTTATGCCGACCGTGGTCGGGGACGCTTTGCGCGAAGCGCTGCCCGGAACCGTGGCAGCGGTGCGCCAAGAGATCGTCTCGGCCCTCGAGGGGGCGAGGAACGCTCTCGCCGAGAGCGGCCAACGAACCGCTGCCGATCTCGGAGAAGCGCTGAAGTCGGCGCGAGAAAGCCTGCAAGCCACGGTGGAGGCTTCGCGCAAGGAGCTCCGAGAGTCGCTCACCGCCGCGACGACCGCGATCGAGTCGAAGCTCGAGCAAGCCACCGCAGGCAGCGGTGCCTTGGGGGAGGTCGTCAAGACCGCGGAAGAGCGCCTCGGTGAACGGATCGGTGCGCTCGACGCCTCGGTCGCCGGCGATCTGGACGAGCTTCGGCAGTCGTTCGAGTCGGTCTCCGAGTTCCAGTCGACCGTCGAGCGAGGGCTCGCCGACGCGACCCGATCGATCAACGAGCGCGTGGACGCGATCGTCGCGCAACTCCGCGACGACGCGGCGCACGCGTCCGAGCGCATCCGCTCCGAGGCAGGCATCGTTCTCGAGAAGACCACGGCGACGGCCGACGCAGCCGCGGCCCGGCTCTCCGAAGCCGGATCGATCGCGCTCGGCCGGATCGGCGAGACCGCGGAGGGCGCGCTCCGGAAGCTTACGGAGGCGTCGGAGGCGATCGTGCGGGACGGCGCAGCGCTCCCACGCGCCGCCAAGGACGTCGCTTCGACGTTGAAGGATTTCCAGGACTCCATGCTGGCCTATCTCGCGGCTCGCGACGTCGCGCTCGAGGAGTCGCGCGATCGCGTCATCCAGGAACTGCTGGAGGAGTACGCGACGGACCTTCCGCAACGCCAGCGTGAGAAGTTCGGATCGGGGATGCGGCGTGCCTTCGAGCGACGCAGGGACAAGCGGGATGCGCAGAGGCATCGGCAGCAGGTGTTCGGCGAGCTTCCGCGCATGCCGGAGATGAAAGCAGAAACCGTCGATCGTGCGGTGGCGCAGGTGGCGACCGAGATCGCGCAGGCGCGAGCGCAGGCTCGGCCAGAGCCGCCCGCTCCCGCGCCGGCGCCGGCGAAGTCCGAACCGGCCCCGAGCAGGTCCGGCGCTTTGCGCGACATCGACGAGCGACGGGTCGTGCCGAAGATGCGGCCGAAGGCGGAGCCGGAACAAGAGGCAAAGTCCGCGAAGCCCACGCCGGCTCCGAAACCGGCGAAGGTCGTTGTCGAAACCGCCAAGGCTTCGAAGCCGAAAACCAGGAAGGCTCAGGCGAAACCGTCGACGCCCGCGAAGGTTCCCACGCCGAAGGCTCCGCCGGCCGCTTCGCTTCCGACACCGAAACCGTTCCCGACGATCCCGCTGCCCGGTAGCGGGACGGCCCGTCCGACGCCGACGGCCCCGGCTCCCACGCCGACTCCGCCTCCGGCGAAAGAGGCGCGGCCTCCTCTCGAGTCCGAGAAGGACGAAGCCGACGTGCCGTCCGCCGCTGCGAAGCCGGTCGAGGAAAGAGCGCCGGCTCCCCCTGCGACCCCTGCGACCCCTGCGACCCCTGCGACCCCTGCGTACGGGGTGACCCCGGCGGCCGCGAAGGCGGCTCCCGCGAAGGTCCCGGCGGCTCGGCCGTCCCGTTCCCGAGTGAAGAAAGCACCCGAGAAGCCGGAGCCGGCGGAGCGCGAACCCGCCAAGACGGAGGCGGCGAAGCCCGATCCCGCAAGGCCGGAAGCGACGAAGACGGAGGCGGCAGCGGCGAAGCCCGCACGACGTGAGCCGCGGCCGAAGGCGAAGCCGGCCGGATCGGGGTCCCTCGCGGAGAAGCTCTCGGCGGATGCGAAGCGGACCGCGGAGCGACTCGCCGAAGAGGCTCGGGCTCGTTCGTCCCCGCCGGCCCCCGGGAACGAAACCGGCGAACGATAGCGGCGAACCGGGACAGCTCGATCGCACGCTGCACGCGGCGATAGCTCACGCGGACTACCGCGAATCCATCACGGGTAGCCATGGGGAAGAGCGTTCTACGCCCCGATGTATTCGCTAACAGCGCGCGAGCGCCAACCTCTCCCCCCACGGTGGGGGGGGGGGGGGGG
>JBBDRM010000039.1:0-7117 GCA_040905475.1 Actinomycetota bacterium | reverse complement strand
AGGACCGGCCGACCCGTTTCTGGAGTTCACGCGATCGATCGCAACGCGCAGCGACTCGCTATCGAGTTGAGGTCGCGCCGCGCGCGCGGATGCGATCCCGCATCGTCGATCCCGCCGATGCGCTGAGGAAAGTTATCCACAGCTCGAGAAAAAAAACTCCCCGAACACTTGACCTTCGGTTACGTCTCCCTAGAATTACACCTGCGTAATTACAGTTGTCGCATTCGATCCCGGAAGTTCGTAAACGAGATGTGAACGAGAAGAAGGGTCGAGTGAGGGGGAGCGGCAGGTGCAGCAGTTTCCCGACGAGGAACTCCCGTGGGCCGAAGAGGCTCTATGCGCGTACGTGGACCCGGATGTGTTCTTCCCCGAAAAGGGTGGGTCGTCGCGTGAAGCCAAACGCATATGCGCGCAGTGTGCCGTGCGCGACGAGTGCTTGGATTACGCGCTCGCGAACGACGAGCGCTTCGGGATCTGGGGCGGGCTATCCGAACGAGAACGACGGCGCGTGAAACGACTCGCGTCATAAAGGAGCCTTCCCTATCTCTAGATAGGGAGAGGGGGTGACAGGATGCCAGCGAAGAGGCGCAAGGCTGCGAAGAAGACCGCAGCGCGCAAGCCGGCCAAGCGTAAGACAGCGCGGAAGAAGACCACCGCAGCGCGCAAGCCGGCCAAGCGTAAGACCGCCGCGAAGAAGACGACGCGGAAGAAGGCGACGGCGAAAAGGAAGAAGCGCTAAGCGCCGCCTTCAGAACTTCTGAGGCCTTGCCCGCCTGGCAGGGCCTCAGTCCTTTCCTGGGAAAAAATCGAGGGGGCCGCTCGGCCCCCTCGATCGTTGATCGCAGGGGCTATAGCCCCAGCGTTCCCTTCACGATCGCGCAGTTCGCTTCGGGAACAACTCCGCCATCGTCCGTCACGACGGGAACCACCACGGTTTGGTCGATCTCGTGAACCACACCCGAGATAGGTCCGTCCTCGTTCTCTCCCGGGGCGAAGTTCGAGTGGTTGTCGCCGTCTCCATCGGGGTCGCCGCACGTCGAGACGACGGGAACCGGCCCGGAGAACGTCGAGAGGTTGTCGATCAGCCACCCCTTGCCCAAAGTGCCCGGCGCCGCGCCTCCGCCGGTCCGGAACAGGATCGAGTCCACCGTCCGGCTCACCATCGGCGGCATCGGGCTCGATTCGGTGTCCATCGTGTAATAGTCCTCCCAGCTCCCGCCGGTGTGCGCGAGCGTGCCGTCGACGAAGACCTGAACGATGTCGTTCGATTCTCCGTCGATGAGTTCCATCGTGAGCTTGATGTTGTGCGGCGCCGTCCGGTCGAGGCCGGTGGCGACGTTCGTCATCACGAAGTTGGCGCACTGGAAGCACGGCGCCGGCGGACCCATCGGATCCACTCCCTGCACGTCGAAGAAGTTGACGTCGATGCCGGTCGGCGTGTCGAGCATCTGAACCCAGCTCATCCGCGCCCCGTCGCCGCGGTCCGGGCTTGCGACCGTCGACAGACCGGGCTGCTCCGCCGTCGGCACGGTCGAGGCGAAGTCCCACGACGCCTCGAAGTACGGCTGCCGGGCACCACCCGACATGCCGCCGTTGTCCGCGGTGGACTCCCCGGCCTCGTCTGTGAGCGACTTCGAGAACGTCTGATCGCCGAAGCATCCGCTGGTAACCGCGTTCGATATCCGGAGGCTCTTGTCGGCGAACGTCGGATAGCCGTACGAAGCACCGGTGTTGTCCACGACCGCGTGGTCGTAGACGGCACAACCGGATCCGGCCGCGCCCGAGCTGGACCAGCCGTCCTGCCCGTGGATCGTTCCGGGAGTGTACGACTCGAAGTCGATCGCCAGCGCGTCGGCGCTTGCCCCTGCCGTCACCGCCATCACGATGATGGCGAATGCTGATGCAACTCGAATGAGACCGCGACGTGGTCGCATAGCCGTTCCTCCCCCAGGGAGGCCAGGCGCGGCGTCGTTGCCGCCCCGAGGCGCTCCGATGGCCCTGCCTGACGATTCGCCCCGGCGATGCCCGTTTCCTTGCCGGTCGCGGATTTGACCTCGAGCTGTTGGAGGCCAGGCGGACCCTGCCGCGCCAAACGCGCGATTCGCTCGCTCGAGAGCGCCGTTGGTAGGCTCCCGCGGCTCATGGACCCTGAGAACTCGTCCGTTCTCGTCCTCCTCGTCGCGACCAATGGAGAACGGTGGCTGCGCGAGGTCATCGAGGGCATCCGAAACCAAACGCACGACGACCTCACGGTGATCGCCGTGGACAACGCATCCACCGACGGGTCGCGCAAGCTGCTCGAGAAGGCATTCGGGCGCGAGAACGTCGTCGTGCTCGACCGCCGCGTCGGATACGGGCGTGCCCTCGCAGCAGGACTGAAGGTCGTCGCCGACCGCGCGATCCCGGCCGATGCTTTCTTGCTCCTTCACGACGATGCGGTCATGGATCCCGGAAGCGTCGAGGGGATGGTCGGCGCGTTGACACACGAGCGGGTGGGGGTCGTCGGCGCGAAGCTCGTCGAGTTCGACGAACCCGAGGCGTTGCAGGAGGTCGGTCTCACCACAGACCGGTTCGGCCGCCTCTACAACCCGCTCGAGGCGGGCGAGCTCGATCAAGGCCAGCACGACGGGCTCAAGGAAGTGTTCTTCTCTTCGAGCGCATGCCTTCTGGTTGCGCGCGCGGTGGTGGAACGCATCGGCCTGTTCGATCTCCGGTACGTCACGCTCCGAGACGACTACGACTTTTCCTGGCGAGCCCGCATCGCCGGTTTTCGATCCGTCGTGACCAGCGATGCGCGCGTGCGGCATGCGGTTGCCTCCTATCGGAACCTTCGCCCCGGCTTCGTGACCGGCCGGGTTCGGTACTTCAGCGAGCGCAACATGATCGCGTCTCTGATCAAGAACTACCGGCTGCGCACCCTCCTCGTGGCGCTTCCGGTCACGCTCGTGATGTCCTTGCTCAACGCGATCCTGTTCGCATTCACGGGGCGCCGGCAACAGGCTCGTCAGACGTTCTCGGCGATGCAGTGGAACCTGATCCACCTTCCGTCGACGCTTCGGGCTCGCGCTCGCGCACAGCGGCGAAGGAAGAGCCCCGACGCGGACGTCCTGAAGTTCATGGTTCGTGGCGCGCCGCGCCTCCGTTCTTACTTCGAGCGCGCGCTCGAGCAGGTCGTCGGCGATCCGGCCGAAGGGATCGAGGAAGCCGAAGGGCTCGCGGTGCCCGACCAACGGCGTCCGCGACTGATCGATCGCGTCCGCGCGCACCCCGTCGGGATAAGTCTCACCGTCCTCGCGTTGCTCTACCTCATCGGAGCACGCTCCTTGTTCGGCAGCGGTGGTCTCGCCGGTGCCGACATGGCGCCGTTCCCGTCCGGGGCGGGCGACTTCTTCTCGGAGTTCTTCTCCGGCTGGCGCAGTGCCGGCACCGGTGGCGCCGCGCCCGCGTCGCCGTTCCTCTTCCTGGCAGGTGTCCTGTCGGTGATCACGTTCGGCAGCGTCCGGCTCGCCGAGCGACTCCTCGTGCTCTCGCTCGTGCCGCTGGCATGCGGGGCTGCGTGGAAAGCCGCGGGTGCTATCGGGATGCCGGTGACTGCGAAACGTATCGCTGCAGCCGCGTACGCCTTGTCGCCGCTCACACTTGCGGCCTTCTTCCAAGGGCGGTTCCCCGAACTCGTTCTGATCGCGGCGATGCCGGCCCTCCTCATCCCGCTCCTGCGGGCGGGCGGGTTCGCCGATCCCGGCGGCTGGCGGAGCCCGACCGCGGGAGCGCTCGGGCTGGCCGTCATCACGACCATATCCCCCTGGGCGCCGATCGCCGTTGCGGGAACCGGCGTCCTGCTTGCCGTCGCCGGCGTCGTCTCAGGGCAGCGGAGCGCGATCCGCGCCGCAGCCGTCGGGCTCGCGCTTCCCATCGCCGCGATCATCGTGCTATTGCCGTGGAGTGTCGAGCTGTTCCGCTCCGGCTCTCCGATCGGAGCCCGCCCCGGACCGTTCGGCGCCCCGCTCACCGACCTCATCCGGCTGGTTCCTTCTTCGCCGTTCCCGATCCCGGCGCCGATGGCGTGGGCGTTCCCGTTGGCTGCCGCCGTCGGAGTCCTCTTGGCCACGCCGGAACGACGACGGATCGCGCGTGCGTTCGCTGTGGTCGGGACCCTGGCGCTCCTCATCGCATGGGCCGTGTCTCGCGGGGTGCCGTGGATCGCTCCGCGGCCCGGTTTGCCGTTGTCGATCGCAGCCGTATGCGTCGCGATGCTTGCCGGGATCGGCGCGGAAGGTCTCGTTCCGTTGCTTCGCGCCCGCTCGTTCGGTGCCCCCCACGTCGCTCTCGGCGGTGTGACGGTGTTCGGCGTCGCTGCGATGGTGGTCGGCGTGGCGTTCTTGGCCGGGGGCAGCTTCGACGGACTCCGGCGCGCCGGCGAGCTCGAGCCGGCGTTCTTCCAGGCGGAGGAGCGAACGTTCGGAGACTTCCGCGTCCTGTGGCTCGCCGGCGACATGCGGGCGCTGCGCGCCGACCTGAGCGCGCCCGAGGGCGAGACGATCCTGACGTTCGGCGCGCGCCGATCCGGGCCCGGCGAGGACTACCTGGAGGGCATCCTCGCATCGGTGCTGGCTCGAAGAACCGAGCAAGCGGGCCGGCTTCTCGCACCCGCAGGCGTTCGTTACGTCGTTCTTCGGCCGGCGATAGACGTCGATGTCGTGCGGGCGTTCGCGCGACAGATCGACATGCGCTTCGCCCAGCGATTCGCGGGGAGCCAGGTGTTGTCGAACGAGGCATGGCTCCCTGTCGCAGGAGCGGTCAAGTCGCCTGATTGGGTCGCTGCGAGCAACACGGAGCCGGACCGCCCCCTCCTCGCAGCCGCGCCCGAGGATCCGGGCCGTTCGGGGTCGCTCCGCCGCGTTCGCCCCGGGGTTCTGGCCGGACGCATCGGCGTCGGTGTCGGAGCTCTTCTCTTGGGCGAGGAGTTCAGCGATCGGTGGCACCTGCGAGCGGGGGGTCGCGACCTCTCGTCTACGCGATCATTCGGATGGGCGAACGCGTTCTCCGTCGGTGCAGCCTCTGGTCCGGTGGTCGTGGCCTGGGGTGGACAAGGCTGGCACCGTCTCGCGCTGCTCGCCGAGACCGTGATGCTCGTCGCGATCGCCGTGGCTTGGTCGAGGCGCAGCGCCCGCGAACGAGGTGAGCGATGAAGGCATCCCTGCGCAGGTGGGGCCTCACTGCCTTCGTCGTTCTCTCGATCACCGGCGCGGCGCTCACCGATCGGATCGCGCCCGCATCGCCCTGGCTCCCGGCGGCGGATCGGCCCGCCGAGCCCGGTGGGGCTTGGGCGTGCCCGTTCCTGAAGGCGGCCGGCTCACCGGGATGGCTCCACTTCGCCAACTTCGGCCCGGTGGCATCCCATGTTCGCGTGACGTACCTGCCCGACCGCAAGGCGCCTGTGGTCCAGGCATTCGACATCGGTCCCGGACGCGCCGGCACCGTCGGGTCCCCTGCGGCGATCCGATCGTCCGCTGCCGGCGCGATCGTGGAATATGCGGGCGGCGACCTGGTCGTGTCGCGTACGGCCTTCTTGACCGCGAACGGGGGCACCGGAGGTGCGGCTGCTCCGTGCGGACGGCCGGGCGCTCAGGCGGTGGTGACGTCGCAGGGCTCGACGCTCGGGGTGGAGACGCACCTCATCCTTTTGAACCCGGGGACCTCCGACGCGGTCGTCGACGTGTCGATGCTGTTCGACGGTCAAGAGCTCGAGCCCGAGAGCCTGCGAGGCAGGGTGGTCCCCGCTCGCGGACGACTCATCATCCGAGAAGGAGATTTCGCCTTCGACGAGCGCATCGTGGCCGGGGTGGTGCACGCCCGGTCCGGCAGGATCGTGGCCGATGCTCTCCTTGCGGCCCGCGGGTTGATCGAGCTCGTTCCGGCGGTCGGCGCCGCCAGCGAGACCGTCGCCATAGGCAACACCGCGATCGGGCCCCTCACGTTCTCCGCAGTGGCCGTGGGAGACACAGATGCGGTGACCGACAGCCGGACGTTGTCGGAGTCCGGGCAGGGGGTTTTCGAGCCGATCGCCGCCGGGCTGCCCCCCAACACCCCACGCTTCGCAGAGATCCCGAAGGATTCGTTCCCGGCGGGACCGGTTGCTGTCGCCGTCACCTCATCGACCTCCCCGGTGGCGCTTGGTGCTCGCTGGCAGGTCGTCGGACCCAGAGGCGTGGTCGAGCAGGCGGCGACCGTCGCGGTGCCGCCCGCGGCCCGGACGATGGCGGTGATCGGGCCCCCGGCGCTCGCGTCCGAGCTCAGGCTTCTCGTGGCGAATCCCGCGGAGCGAGACGCGACGATCTCCGTGACCGTGGTGACCGATGCCGGACGCACCACGCCGTCGGCCTTGCAGGATGTTTCACTCGGAGCCGGCGAAGCGATCCAACTCAGCCTCGCCGGCGTGGGCGGATCGGGAACCGTCGGGGTTCTCGTCACGTCCGTCGGCGCGGGGGTGGCCGCGGCCGTCCAAGCGATCGCGCTGCAACCCTCCTTCGGCGCCTACGCCGTCACGGCATTCCCGGACCTTCCCCGGTCGCCGGTCGCCGTGGATCCGGATCCACGAGCAGGGGTCGCGGCGTAGGGGCCGGCTCAGCCCATCCCCAACTCGCGCAGTCGCGCGTCGTCGATGCCGAAGTGATGGGCGATCTCGTGCCAGACCGTGACGCGCACCTGTTCGGCCAGGTCTTCGGGAGTTCGCGCACGCCGCTCGAGCGGTAGCCGGTAGATGGTGATCTTGTCCGGTAGGAAGCCGCTGTATCCCGAGCCGCGGTCGGTCAACGGAACGCCGTGGTAGAGGCCGAGGAGCGCCTCGCGCTCTGGGGAGTCCTCGATCACGATCTCGACGTTGTCGAGCCGCCGCCGGAACTGCTCGGGTAGCAGGTCGATCGCATCTCGGACAAGCGACTCGAAACGACGCGCGTCTCCCATGCGCGACGCGACGGTCGGCAACCACGTTCGGCCGGTCTGACGGCGTGTGATTTTGGAAACTCCCTTGAACTCGACCAACGGTCGTGATAGAGTAGTTGGGTACTCCGCGGAAGTCAGTAGGGGCGACCCGAAAGCTACCGCGGAGTACAACTTT
>JBBDRM010000038.1 GCA_040905475.1 Actinomycetota bacterium | reverse complement strand
GCGTTGGCCGTCAGTTCGAGATCGAGGCAATCACTCCTGTTTCGAGATAGTCACTTAGTGGTGCGCCTCGTAAGTAAGGCGACGTATTAGGGCGTCCGGTCTGGTTCGTAGCCTCTGTGGCATCCTATCCCGCTTGTGTGGGGGTTCTGATGCCCAGGCACAGTCCATATCGAATCGAGCTCACGACGCACGAGCGCGCGGTTCTCGAGTCTTTGGCGCGCTCATATACGTCGCCGTATTGGCAGGTAACGCGTGTTCGGATGGTGCTCCTGGCCGCGGACGGGCTGCGCAATGACCAGATCGCGGCGCGGCTTGACTGCGGCCGTGATGTCGTCTCGCAGTGGCGCAAGCGGTTCTTCGAGCAGCGCTTGGCGGGTCTTGAGGACCTGCCGCGGCGGGGCCGGCCCCCGACTTTTCCCCCCTCACGTTCGCGCTGAGGTGATCGCGATGGCTTGCGCGCTGCCTGCCGAGCAGGGCGTGCCGCTGTCGCGCTGGTCGGCGGCGGAGCTGGCGCGCGAGGCCGTCGAGCGCGGGATCGTCGAGCAGATCTCAGGCGTGACCGTGTGGCGCTGGCTGTCCGCAGACGCGATCAAGCCGTGGCAGCACCGCTCCTGGATCTTCCCGCGCGACTCGCGGTTCGCCGAGCGGGCCGGCCGAGTGCTCGACCTCTACCAGGGCCGCTGGGAAGGCGAGCTGCTGCATCCGGGCGACTACGTCGTCTGCGCCGACGAGAAGCCCTCGATCCAAGCCAGAGCGCGCAAGCACCCGAGGCTGCCCGCCCGACCCCGCGAGCCGCAGAAGGTCGAGCACGAGTACGAGCGCAAGGGCGCGCTGTGCTACCTCGCCGGCTGGGACGTCAAGCACGCGAGGATCTTCGACCGCTGCGCGCCCAAGGACGGGATCGAACCGTTCGACGCCCTTGTCGATCAATTCATGTCCCAGCACCCCTACAAGCAGGCCCAGCGCGTGTTCGTGATCGTCGACAACGGCTCCGCGCACCGCGGCAAACGCTCGACCGATCGCCTCCAGGGCGCGTGGCCCAACCTGATCCTCGTCCACACCCCCGTCCACGCCAGCTGGCTCAACCAAGCCGAGATCTACTTCTCAGTCGTCCAGCGCAAGGTCGTCACCCCCAACGACTTCGCCGATCTCGACACGCTCGAGCAGCAGCTACTGGCGTTCGGCCGCCGCTACGAGCAGATCGCCGCCCCGTTCCAATGGAAGTTCACCCGCGCCGACCTCAACCAGCTGCTGGCCAAGGCCGCCGCCCCACAACCCACATCACTGGCCGCCTGACACCAGACCGCCGATACGTCGGCGAACTTCCGAGCCAGAGCACTTAGCGGCCACGGTCGAGCCCGAGGCTGCGTTCAGGCTGCCGTGCTCGCTCGCGCTCTGGCGTGCGTGCGCGTGCTCGCTCCGGCGGGATTCGTTCCGTGAGCTCGCGCTGTGCGGCGATCGCCCTTTCCAGTTCTCCGAGGCGAGCATCGGCCCGTTCGATTGCGTGGCGCTGGCGCCACGCCTCGGCTTGCAGCTCCCGCCCGCGGCGGCCGTGGCTTCCGAGGATGCGCCCATCGAGCTCGCGCTCGACCTCGGTGAGTCGCTGGGCAGCCCGTTGCCGCAGCTTCTCGGTCTGCTCCTGCTGCCGTTCGAGCAGCCGGTCGATCACGGGTCGCGGCCGACTCGAGAGAGGGACGGGCGCAGGCTGGTCGACGGCAAGCCGCTCGGCCGCGGATTCTTCGAGCGCTTGCGCAACCCGCGTCGCCGGGTCGCGCCCGTCGCGCTCGACGAAGTCGCTCTCGCGCACGCGCTGACTCCCGGTGATGTAGAGCCTGGTCGACTCGCGGGCCCGGGAGAGCGCGACGTAGCCCCATTCCCGCAGCCGTTGCTCTTCGGAGCCGAGCACGAACGCCCGCTCGACCGTCAACCCCTGACCGGCGTGGCCGGTGAGCGCGTAGCCGTGGCGGACGTGACCGGCGTCGAGATAGGGGCGGTCGAGCACGACGCGGTCGCCGCGGTCGGTGGCGACCGTGACCGCGCGTTCGTCAGGGTCGACGCGTTCGACCTTGCCACGGGTGCCATTGCGAACGCCGAGCCGGTCGGAGTTGCGCTTGCAGACGATCCGATCGCCGGGCGCGAGCTCTCCATGCGGGGTGTCGAGCCGCCGGGCGCCGAGGCGGCCGTCCTCCTGCATGAGCATCCGGGCGAGCGCGTTCAGCTCGGCAACGTCGTGGCGGCGCAGGGCGATCATGACGTTGCCCCCGAGGTCGTAGCGGGCTGCGTCCCACCAGTCGGCGGCGAGTTGCGCCCTCGCAGCGAGCGGGCTGTCGGCGAGGACGAGTCGTCCTCGGCGCTCGGCAAAGGCGACGTAGTCGCGCCCGTCACCGCGCCGGATCGCCTCGAGCGCGCGGCGCTCGTCGAGGTCGTGCTGGCGGCGGTTCTCGGTGAGCTCGATCGCGCCGTAGCGTTCCACGATGCCGGCGAAGAGACCGCCGGCGCCGACCGCGGGTAGCTGGCTCGGATCGCCGATCAGGATCGCCTTGCCGCCTGCCTGCTCGACGCGTTCGAGGATCGGCGCGAGCACGCGCGTCTCGGCCATGCCGGCTTCGTCGACGACGAGGACGCAGCGGTCGGGAAGCTCGCTCCACTCGAGGAGCCGGTGGAGCGTCATCGCCGAGATGCCGGTCTCGTCGCGCAGCCGCTCGGCGGCGATTCCGGAGGGCGCCGCGCCAAGCACGCGCGTACCCGCGGCGCGGTAGGCGGACGCGATACCGTGCACGGCGGTCGTCTTGCCGGTGCCAGCGACGCCGATGACGCACACGACACGATCCGGGCTGGTGACCGCCTCGCGCGCCATCGCGGCCTGCTCGCTCGACAGGTTCCGTTCAGGGATGGCCTCGCCGGGAAGAGCGGGCGCGTTCGAGCCGCGTCCGCGCTCTACGAGTGCCAGTGCCCTCCGCTCGACTGCGAGCAGTTCGGTGGTGGTGAACCACGCGGGGCGACCGGGCTGCGGCTCACTGCCGACGGGCTCGAGCTCCGGCGCGCGGGAGAATCGCCGCGCAAGCTCGCGGACGCGCTCGGCGGAGGCTCCGCTCACGTGGGCCTGCGCCCAGGCCATCACCAGCTCGGGCTCGGAGAAGGCGGTCCGGTTCGCCGTCATCCCGTCGGGCCCGACCAGTGCGCGGGCTACCCGCTCCAGCTCGTGGCGAGACGGCTTGCGGAGCCGTGAACGGTGGAGGACGGTCTTCAGCTCCCGATCACCGAGACCGTGTTCAGCGGCGCGTGCCCGCCAGTCGTCGCGTAGCAGGCTTAGGTCGATGTGCTCCTTCCGCTCCCGTGTCTCGCGCGCGGCGGCCTGGGCGGCGCGCCAGCTGGTGGTTCCCCAGTCTGCGGTCCGCTCGAGCACTTGACGGCGCCGCTGAGAGAACTCCCGGAGCACCTCGCGCGGCATCCCTGCGATCTCGGCCATCCCCTTCTCCGGCCGCTCCCAGGCGACGCCGAGCGAGCGCGTCAGCTCGGCGCGCAGGTGCGCCTGATAGAGGTAACCCGCGGCGAGCCGGTAGGCGCGCAGGATCGGGTTCCCGTCGAGGGCGCGCCACTTCGCGTCTGACGGGCTCATCGCCAAGTTCCCGACGATCACGTGCGTGTGCAGGTGCGGGTCCTGCGCCCGAGACGTGCGGTGCTGGTACGCGGCGGCAACGAACCCGTTGGCGTGCTCGCGCTGAACACCGTTCTTGCCGCGTCGGGTGACGCAGGCCTCGTCCTCGAGGTACGAGAGTGCGGCCTGCCACGCGGAGGCGTGAGCCTGGTTGACGGCGAGACGGGTGTTCTCCGTACCGAGGGCGTGGAGGAGGCTGACGCTCTTCGGAACCGAGAAGACGAGGTCGAAGCCGCCGACCGGGTCGAGCGCCTTTGACTCGATCGACCGCTCGCCGGACTCCGGGTCGATTCGCTCGATCGCGATCTGCCGCCGCTTCGGAGGCTTGCGGAGCTGGACGCCACTCGCCGGGTCGACGCCGCGCACGAGCCTCGCGAGTTGCCCATCCTGCACGACGCCTACGAGACCGAGCTGGGCGGCTCCACGGCCGATCCAGACGCCAGGCGACTCGCCGCCGCCGTCGTAGTAGTCGTCGAGCCCGGCTGCGACGGAACGCTGGTAGTAGAACTCCTGCCCCGGTGTCAGCTTGGAGATGCTCAGCATAATGTTACAAAGGCATCGCGATGCATATGTGTCTCTCGTGCTGTTTAGGGTAGTAGGACCGGCGGACGGAGTCGTTTCACCGATGCCTGGCGAAGAGTTTGCGCGGGCGGTCAAGACGAAGCGCCAACGATCGTCATCCCGGTCGCAGCCTTCGGCACTCCGAGGCCGTGCGCTGTCGTCCCAATCGCAGCAGTCCGTCGTGCCGGTTCAGACGATTAGCGCGATCGCGTCGTCGAGCGTCGCGCCGTTCCGCGATGCCGCCATGAGGTCAGCGCGCTCAGCGAGCTCGACGATCCGCGGGCTCCGCTCCCGATGCACCTCGACCACGATGCTGTCCGGCTTGCGCCAGAGAAAGTGGGCGACGTGCAGCAGCTCGCCGAGGTCTCCGGCGATGCCTTCGAGCGGACCCTCGACCGCGAGCGGCTGCCGCGCCGTGTGCGGGTTCTCCAACCGAAGTCCGACCCACCCGCGTACACGTCTTTGGAGGCGAAGCTGACCCCGCCGACCATGACCATGATCGCGGCACCAACGCAGAGCGCACACGGCTCGAGCGTCGTGTAGAGGACGTGAGCGCCGTAGCGCCGCACGGGATCAAGACCGGCGAGCGCGTTCAGCTCGGCGTGCGCGAGGAACGAGCCCGCAAGTTGTCCGGGAGGAGCATCCTCTTCGAAGATGCGATTCCGGCCTCGGCCGATGACGTCGCCGGCCTCATCGACGACAACGGCGCCGACTGGGATCGAGCCGGCCCGAAAGGCCTCCCACGCGAGCTCGAACGAAGCCCGCCACGCAGGATCGAGACCGGTGAAGGGCATCGGAGGGGAGCGTACTGCCCGACCCAGGGACCCGAGCGGTCTTTCGCTCACCTCTCGACCCTAGAGGAGGCCAGCCCAGCGGACGAGCTCGAGCGCCCATGCAAGCTGCCTGCATCGGAAACGAGCCGCGAGGTCAACTCCGTCACTGCGCCGCTTACGATCGGCAAGAGATGCAGGAGGCGACGGAGCATCTGCGCGTGCTCGCGAGGCGGATAGTCGATGAGACACGCCCGCGCGTTGCGCTGCGGGCCGCACTGCTCACCGGCTCGGCGGCTCGCGGGGATGCCGACTTCTACTCCGACATCGACCTGCTGCTCTACGTCGACGACGTTCCGCCGGAGGAGCTGTTGGCGGAGATCCGAGAGGCCGTTGGTGGGAGGAACCCGATTCGAAAGGGTGAGCCGACCGAGTACTTCTGTGGCGAGGAATTCGACTTGCACGGCGTGCGAACCGAAGTGTCGTTCGTCGTGCTGGCTTGGGCTGACTCGCGCCTCGACGAGCTGCTCACCCGGATCGAGGAATTCGACTCGCCGCTCCAGAAGGTCCTCGCGGGCATTATCGAAGGTCTGCCGCTGCATGGGGAGGAACTCCTCGAGCGCAGGCGGGCGCGTGTGCGCACCTATCCAGAGTCGCTTCGGCGAGCGATGGCCGAGCGACACTGGAGCTTCTTCCCGCTCTGGTACTACGGCGAGGCGATGGCCACCCGAGACGCTGAGCTGTGGCGGCTCGACACTCTGCTCGAGGCCGTCTTCAACCTGCTTGGCGTGCTCGCCGCCCTCAACCGCCTCTACTTCAGCCGCTTCGAGCTGAAGCACGTGCGGACGCTCGTCGCGAGGATGACGCTCGCGCCGCCACGGCTCGCTGATCGGCTGGAGTCGCTCTTCCGGCTCGAACCCGACCGAGCAGCGGCGGAACTCGGGCTGCTCGTCGAGGAGACGCGGGCGCTCGTAATCTCCGAGCTGCCCGATCTCGACCTGCCGCTGCGCTTTCCGCCCGGAAGACGGCAGCAGCGCTGGTCCGTCGAGACCGAGGCAGCCGAATGACGCGCGCGACTGACGCGCGGATTCGGCTCGTCCGGGCCCACGAGCAGGCCGAGCTCCGCCGCGCGCACTTGAGCACGCTCGCTTACTCACCGGACCTCGCCGAGCACCTCGCGCGCGAGACCGCCGCTCCTCGCCCGCAAGCTATTCGTGGATCCGATCCTGACAACTCTGGGATCGCGACCGGAGCATTCGTGGACGAGCGCGAACCTTGCGAGCGCGCTGTGGCACGAGAGCGCGAGGTTGCTGCAGGGCAACGACTTCGACCGCGGCATGCAAGGCGGAGATGACACGACACACGCGCTTCTACTACCGCGATCCAAGAGCCCCGAAGCCGAACAGGCCGTTCAGGCTGGGCGTCCTCGCACTCATCGAGCGGGACGGATCGCTTCTCCTTGAGCGGCGCGCTGATGCGCCGCTTTGGTCATTGATCGGCGGCGATCTCCAGGACGCCGAGACGCTTGCAGCCGCGCTGCGACGAGAGGTAATCGAGGAGACAGGACTCGCCGTGCTGAGCTACGAGCTATTCGGCACCTTCTCGGACCCGACGCGCATCGTGAGCTATCCGGACGGCAACGTCGTACGTAGCGTCGCCTTCGTCTACTCAGTCGCGGTCGACTCCTTCAGCGGCCTCCGCGCGAGCTCGGAGTCCGAGGAGCTTCGCTTCTTCCCAAAGAGCGAGCTGCTCGCGCTTGATCTCCCCGCTACCCAGCGACCCATTGTGGAGCGGTTCCTGTCTGCCGCCCTGCCGCCTCACCTCGAGTAGCGTGCGCAGGGGCGCCGCGCTAGGTCCTTGGCCTGCCACCCCACGGCGGAAGCGGGCCGGAAGGCTAATGGCGGTCGCCACTTCGCGGAACGCCGGACCGTGTGCCGGTACGAAGAGTGGCGAACGTGAGCGCGTACGATCCGGAGCGTGCCGAGAACCGGGCTGAGCGAGTCGCTCCGCCGCCAGCTCGTGCAAGGACTCGCGAGCCGTGGCTTCATCCGGAGTGCACGTGTCCGCGATGCGTTTCTGTCGGTTCCCCGTGAGCTCTTCGTCGGGGAGTTCGCGGACCGGGAAGGCTTGCCGGCGGTCTATCGCGACGAGGCGATCCTGACGAAGCGAGACGCTCAGGGAACGGCGCTCAGCTCCTCCTCGCAGCCGGCGATCATGGCGCTGATGCTGGAGAAGCTCGGACTCGAGAAAGGGATGCGCGTGCTCGAGGTCGGCGCCGGGACAGGCTACAACGCGGCGCTCCTCTCTCTCCTCGTCGGTCCCCGCGGCCGTGTCGTCTCGGTCGACATCGATCGAGACCTCGCCCGTGACGCTCGACGGAGCCTCCGGACCGGCGGCTACCGGGTACGCGTCCTCCCCGGAGACGGACGCGAGGGCGTCTCCGAGTTCGCTCCGTACGACCGGATCGTGGTCACCGCGAGTTCGGACACGGTGCCGCGGGCGTGGTTCGAGCAGTTGCAGCCGGGCGGGCTGCTCGAAGTGCCGCTGCGGCTCTCCCCGACCGGGGCGCAAGCGATTCCCCTGCTGCGCAAGACGCGGGACGGGCTCCGCTCAGTGGCGATGCTCTGCGGAGGCTTCATGCCGCTCCGCCCCCAGGGGGAAGACGCGGCAGCCGTGCTCAAGCAGCCGATGCTGGTTGCTTCAGACGCTACAAGCGACGGCGGTGCGCCGGTGCAGCAGCTGTCTGGCGAAGCACTGAGAACCCTGTCCCCGCGGGCAAGACGACGGCTGCTCTCGATCGCGCTCACCGAGGGCCGTCGACGTCCGCTCGGCCTCCGCGCAAGCTCGAGCGCGCTCACGCTCTTCCTCTCGGTCCGCGTGCCGACGCGCCAGCTCGTCACGACGGCGCCGCGCTACGGAATCGGGGTCATCGCTCGCGCCGGAACGAGCCTGGCCGCCATCGAGCCACCGTTTGCTCGACCGAGGAGCACGGTCAGCTCGGTTCGCGTGTTCGGAAGCGAAGACGCCGAAGAGCTACTGCTCGGGCATGTGCGAGACTGGGAAAGGCGCGGCCGCCCCTCTGAGGACGATCTCGAGCTCACCGTGACTTTCGACGCCGGCGGCGAGTCTCATGTGCGGACGCGCTGGCCTCGACCTTTCATCTGAGCCAGCGTGGCGAGAAGTTTCCCGGCAACGTCGACGCAGGCGCCCTCCTCGGGCTGACGGCCACCGGGAAGATGACGCGTTGACGCCAGGATTGGCGACCTCTGCCCCGCGCGTAACGCGGGGCTGTTGTCTGTTTCAAGAATCGACAACGCGACGATGTCTGCTTTTTGTCGGGTGCTGGGCGCGAAACGGCGTGATCGCGCGTGAAGCATAAGTGCATCGGCTCCTAGAAACTCCCTGCTCAGAGGGATTTTCTCGGAGACCAGTGATCGGGCGTGATTCGCCCTTAGCTGGATCGCACCCAGGAGGTCGGCGGTTCGAGCCCGCCTAGCTCCATCATCACGA
>JBBDRM010000037.1 GCA_040905475.1 Actinomycetota bacterium | reverse complement strand
GACTGCATCAGCGAGGGGCAGAACCTCCAGGACTGCGACACCGTCGTGAACTACGACATTCACTGGAACCCCGTGCGAATCATTCAGCGATTCGGCCGCATCGATCGGATTGGCTCGCCGAACGCCCGCATCCAGCTCGTGAACTTCTGGCCGAACATCGAACTCGAGGAATACATCAACCTCGAATCCCGCGTGAGCGGGCGAATGGTGCTGCTCGACATCTCCGCCACAGGCGAGGAGAACGTCATCGAGTACCAGCCGGGGAACCAGATGAACGATCTGGAATACCGGCGCGAGCAACTGCTGAAGCTCCAGGACACGGTGATCGATCTCGAGGACCTGTCCAGCGGCGTATCGATCACAGACCTCACCCTGAACGACTTCCGCATCGACCTCGCCGGGTTCACGAAGGAGCATCCTGGCGTCCTGGGCGGCCTCCCGCTTGGCACCTTTGCCGTGACCGCCACCGGGGATGATGACATTCCGCCGGGGGTGATCTTCTGCCTCCGCGCGGTCGGCGAAGGTGTCCTGAAGGTGATTGATCCCGCTTACCCGCTCGCCCCGCACTTTGTCGTCCATGTCGGCGAGGACGGCGCCGTACTGCTCCCGTTCACCCAGGCGAAGCAGGTCCTTGATCGGTTGCGGCGGCTCGCTTCCGGGAAGCACGAGGTGGATGCCGACTCCGTACAGCGATTCGACCGCGCGACGAAGGCGGGACACGACATGAGCGCCACGCGGGAGTTGCTCGCGCGCGCCGTCGCCTCCGTCGCCGGGAAGGGCGAGGAACGCGCCGTCGCTAGTCTCTTTACGCCGGGCGGCACGCATGCTCTGCAGGGGGAGTTTCACGGCATCGACGACTTCGAGGTGCTGGCGTATCTCGTCGTCCTCCCGCCACGTGCTTCCGCATGACGTTCGAGCGTGTCATCAACGCGCTCGGTCTGCCGCCCGAGACGCGCGTGGACCGGCGGGTGCCGAAGACCCTGCTCGTAGAGCACGGCGCTCCAACCACGGCCGACCGGCGGCAAGTACAGGAGGGCGTCGAGGAGATCACCTGGGTCGCCGCGCTCAAGCCGGCCAATATCGGCGTTCCGGCGTTTCAAGACGAGCATCGCGATTACCTCGAAGTCGCGGTCGTGACGATGCGGCTTCGTGGTCGGGCGAAGGCTCCCCGGCTCATCGAACTGCTGCACCGGGCCATCCCCTACCCAATCCTCCTCGTGACGCAGCTCCCGGCCGAGGATGGCGACGGCCCGTTGGTCATTTCCTTCGCCCACCAGCGGCGCTCGCTCAACGAGGCTGGGGCGGTGGTCGTGGAGGAGGTCATCGAGGCGCCGCCACTCTCGCCGAGCGTGCCATCCGAGGCGGGCGAGCGGTTCCTGCAGAGCCTGAACATCGCGGGACTTCCCAGGCGCGACTTGTTCGCGCT
>JBBDRM010000036.1 GCA_040905475.1 Actinomycetota bacterium | reverse complement strand
TCGCCAACCGGCGAACGCTCGAGATCGTCGCCGGCATCTTCATCGTCTTCGCCGGCCTCGTCTACATCCGGGCGCCGCTCCCACTGACGCTGCTTCGCGAGAAGCACCTCACGAGCCCGCGCCGTGCAGGGGGCGTTCCGACCGCAGCACTCGCAGGACTCGCCTTCGGGATCGGGTGGACGCCCTGCATCGGTCCCACGCTGGCCGCGATCCTCGCACTCGCCGCGGGCTCGGGAAGCGCCGACGAGGGCGCCGTCCTGCTCGCCGTCTACGCATTCGGACTCGGCGTCCCCTTCCTCATCTTCGGGCTCGCCTTCAGCCGCGCGCTGGGGCTGGTCGGAGCGCTGCGAAGACACGCTACTGCCGTCGGCGTCGCCTCCGGCTCGCTCCTCATCGTCTTCGGGGTGCTGCTCGCGAGCGGCTACCTTGCACGGTTGACCCGCTCACTGGCGCAGTTCACCGGCCTCGCCATCTAGACCGGCGGCCGCCCGCGCTGCGGCCACCGGTCTGGATTCGTCTCCGGGCCTTAGCCGGACGGGAAGTAGACGCCGTTTCGCTCGTGGCCGACCTCCGCGAAGAGGCTCGCCGAGGTCGAGATGTCGTTGGCGACGTACAGCGCCTCCGAGGTCTCGCCCCGCCACCACGCCTTCGCCGAGTTGAGAACGACGTCGGCGTCGAACGCGTCCTCCACGTCGTGGAAGTGGCGCTTGTCGGCGGAACGTGTCCACTCGACCCTGAAGGAAACGACGGCCGGGAGAAACGAGCCGCCCGTGATCGCGTTGACCAGGTCGTGGTAGTCGCGCGAGGCGAGATCGCGAACGTCCATGACCGCCGATCCGTTCCCGGGATGGGCGGCGACGCTGCCGGGCTCGATCTCGTCCGTCCAGAAGAGGCCGTTCGCCTCGATGCCCGGATTGAAGTCGTGAATCTGGATCTGCGCTGGATCGCCAAACTGGCGATCGAAGACGTCGAGTCAGATGAGCGCGAACGCCGCGTGCCGGCGGCGGCCGTCGCTCGCCACGAACTCGCCCTTCATGAAGCGCAGGTCGACCTCGAACGGGAGCGTCGCCGTTGCCCCCGTCGCCTTCTCGGTGCGCACACCCATGCCACGCACGAACGTGAGCCCGATCTGGCCGTTGAAGTCCGTGATCGTCGACGGGTCGTTCGTCGCCGGATCGGGACTTCCGAACGGCGGATACCCCGGCAGCTGGATGTGGATCGGAACCGTCGGGTCGAGCACCTGCGGAATCGGATTCGGCCCCGCAGACGGCGGAGCGCCGAGCGCGAAGCGTGGAAGCGTCAGCACGCCGAGCGCTGCCGCACCCGTCGCGACGGCCTGGCGGCGCGTGAACGGGCGCTCCCAGACCTCGGTATGCCATGTGTGCGAGCAGCGCCGCGCTTGTTGCGCGCTGGCTTGCTGCGCGACGCCTCGCAGGTCAGATGAGAGCCGCATACCCCCTCCCTGCTCG
>JBBDRM010000035.1 GCA_040905475.1 Actinomycetota bacterium | reverse complement strand
CGCTCGTCGGGGAAGAACGTGTGCGGGACGTGGTCGTAGAAGCCGCCGTCCTCGTCGTAGGTGATGAATAGCGCGGTCTTGTTCCACAGCCCCGACGACGCCAGCGCCGCGTACACGGCCGCCATGTAGATCTGCCCGAGCTGCACGTGCTGCGGCGAGTGATCGGACGCGGTGAAGTAGCCCGGGTCGAGCGTGACGAAGCTCGGCAGCGTGCCCAGCGCGAGATCCGCGAAGAACGCCGCGAACGGCTTGAAACGCTCAGGATGACGCGTCCGCGGCTCGCGGTAGAGCATCGTGAACGGCGCCTCGAGGTAGTAGACGCCCCAGTCCAGCGGCCGACCGCCTACCGTCGCGCCGTTCGCGGCGGCCTCGTCGATCCGGTCGTAGATCGTCGGGAACCCGAACCCGTTCAGCGGGTTGCCCATCCCTTCAGTGCCCTTGTCGTCGAGCCGGTTGTCCATCAGCCCGCCCGAGGTCGCCGCGTGCAGGTAGTGGCGGTTCGGCAAGGTCGGCGCGCCTACCGGGGAGAAGTGGCGGTCGCAGATCGTGAACTCGTCGGCCGCGGAGTAGAGGAACGGAAGCTGCGGGCGCGTGTAGTAGCCCATCACGTTCTCCATGCCGGACGGGCGCGCGTCGGGCTCGGACGGATCGTTGTGATGGTGCTGCATCGCGCGCAGGTAGCCCTCGTTGGTGCCCTCCGCGTATTGGATGCGCGACGACTCCCACTCGTGCGGCGGATCGAGGCGCTGGCAGTAGGTGTCTTGGATCGGGAACATCGCGAGCCGGTCCCCGCCGAGCCACGGGTTCGACGGCAGCGCTCCGCCGGCGTCGCGCACGATACCGTCGACCTCGGTGCGTCCCTCGTCGAGCGAGAGCGAGCCGAAGTAGTGGTCGAACGACCGGTTCTCCATCGTCAGGACGACGATGTGCTCGATGGGGCACTCGGCGCCGTCTGGGGCCGACGCGCCGGCCGCACGCAGGATTCCGGGCGCCATTGCCGCAGCGCCGCCGGCGGCGAGCGCCCCGGCGACGCTACGGAGGAACTCCCTGCGCGTGAGGCTCATCGCGATCGAGATTCGACGCGGGACCCCCGGAACCTGCGGCGCGGTAGGACATTTGCTCCATGCCTTTCCTCCAGAGGTGGAAGTCGACGGCCCGCGCGGGCCTCTCTCCCGAGGGTGTCTGACATGTCAGACACGTCTGACGCTCCGACGCGAAGGCCTAGAAGCTGGTGGTCGCGTGGTTCCCGGCGCCGTCGACGACCTCGACCGTGCCGTGGGCGCCGGGCTTGGTGACGATGATCCCCTCGGCGGACGTGGCGTCGTCGAAGGACCAGTGCGCGGCGAGGATCGTGCCTTGTACGCCGACAACACCGGCCGTCAAAACGTCCCCGGCCACGTCGACCGTCGCGGAGAGCGGCTCGTCGACGATCAGCGTCCCGGTCCACGTGATCGTGTTGCCCGTCCGCGGGTCGACGACGGAAGCGGTCACCTCGTACTCGCCGGGCCCGGCGAACGTATGCGACACGATCTGCCCGCACCCGCCCGACGACGTCGAGCCGCCGAAGCTCCACGACACCGAGGTCGGGCACTCGCTCGGAATGATGTCGAGGTTGTCGAGCGTGAGGCCGCTGTCGATGGTGGTGTAGCCGGCCTCGGAGGTATAGGCCGTCAGTTCGACGGTCGTGACCGCGCTGGATTCGCTCGAGCGCAGCCTCGTCAAGATGAAGAAGAGCGTTCCCACGGCGATCGCCGACCGGGTTGGTCACTTGATCGCCACGGTTCAGCAGGCGCAGGTCGTTGCGGCAGCGGCGGACGAGATCCCGGACGTGGCGATCCCGACGCCCGAACCGCTGGTGACGGAGGCGGCGACGGATGCGACGGAAGCGCCCGACTCCGGATCGACTCCCTGAAGCGGCGCTGCCCTGCGCCGCCCCCGAGCGACAGTCATGACAGACATGACAGACATGTCTGTCACCTCTCGGAAACGCCATAGACCTACGAGGTCAAGTCTCGCGGGGAAGCTCGTCGTCCTCGGGATCGACCGCTGCGGCGACGGGGTCGGCTTCGCTGCGAAGGATCAGCCGGATCGGCCGGTCCCGGCGGATGTAGTCCCAGGTCCACGACGCGAGGACCGCGGCCCGGTTCCGGAATCCGATCAGGTAGTAGATGTGCACGAACAACCACGCGAGCCAGCCGAGCGTGCCTTTCATCTTGAGCCCGCGCACGTCGGCCACCGCCGCCCGCCGCCCAATCGTCGCCATCGTTCCCTTGTCGACGTAGCGGAACGGCGGCTGCTCTTTCCCGAGGATCGACCGCGCGACGTAGCGGCCTGCTTGCATCGCGGGCGGCGAGAGCATCGGCAGCTCGCCGTCGCGCGTCGTCACCGAGGCCGCGTCGCCGATCACGTAGACGCCGGGTGACCCCGGCAGGCGCAGCCGGTCGTCGACCGCGATTCGCTTCGAGCGGCTGCGTTCTTTCACGCGCTCGCCGAGTGGGTCGGTGGGACGCACTCCGGCCGACCAGACGACCGTGCGACTTCGGATCGTGTCGCCGCCGCGCAACACGACGTGATCGTCGCCGGCGCTCTCGACCAGGGTCGCGGTGCGCACCTCGATGCCGCGCGCCTTCAACTCTTCCGCGGCGTAGGCTCCGAGCTTCGGGTGGAACGTCCCGAGCAGCCGGTCGAGGCCCTCGACGATCAAGATCCGCGCGAGCGAAGGGTCGAGCTCCGGGTAATCGCGGCCGAGCACCAGCCGCAGGAGCTCCGCGAGCGCCCCCGCGTACTCGACGCCGGTCGGCCCGCCCCCGACCACGACGAACGTGAGCCAGTCGCGTGTCTCGTCGGGCGTGTTCGCGCGGCTCGCGAGCTCGAGACAGGACAGCACGTGGTTGCGGAGCCGCATCGCCTCGGCGAGCGTCTTCATCCCGAGCGTGTGATGCGCAAGCGATTCGTTGGCGAAGTAGTTGTTCGTGCTCCCGGTCGCGAGGACCAGCGAGTCGTAGGCGAACTCCTCGCCGAGCACGGTGTGTACGACCTTGCGCTCGGGATCGACGTCCGACACGGCCGCCTGCCGGAAGCGGACGTTGCGCGACCGCCGGAAGATCGCGCGCAGCGGATACGCGATGTCGGACGGGTTCAGCAGCGAGGTCGCGACCTGATACAGCAGCGGCGTGAACAGGTGATAGTTGTGCCGGTCGAGGACGAGCACATCGACCGGCTCACCGTCGAGCTTGCGCGCGCACGCCAGCCCGCCGAATCCGGCTCCGACGACGACGACCCGATGCGGTGCCCCCGTTTGCACGGGGGCGAGCATACGCCGCGCGGTGCTGCTACTACCGCGCGCCCGGGCAGAGCTGGTCGAAGTACGCGCCGACGCGGTTGACCGCTTCTGGTGCGCCGCTCGCCTGGAAGTCGCTGCCCGCTTGCTGTATCGCCGCCGCCTTCTGCGGGTCTGAGTAGGTGCTGGGGTTGGTGAAGTCGATGCCGGCGGCCGTGAGCGCCGCCTGGAACCTCTGCGTCGCGGTCGCCAGGGTCTGGATGTCGGCCTTGATCTCCGCCGGTGCGCCCGAGGCCATCCGGCCGAGCACGGCGGCACTCTGATCGAGCGAACCGCCGCCGGCGCCGGTGAACCCGCCGGAAACCGCCGCCGCGATCGCGAGCGCGGCAGACGTGCAGTCCGAGGACGAGAAGTTGGGAATGTTCCCGGTGACGGGCGGCGTGGTGCCGTCTCCGCTCGCGGTTGGATTGGAGTCGCCGCCGCACGCAGCGAGACTTGCGAGAACGATCGTGAACAGCGCGATCAGCAGACGCCGGGAAAGCCTCATGCCAGACACCCCCAAGTCGAGTAGGCCGGCGCCGAGACTACCTGGGGTTCGGCCAGAGTCAACCTGCAACCGGCGGGGTTTGGGGCTTTCCCGCACGAGGAGTGATGAAGGTCCCGGAGAATCCGGTCATATGCTGGCGGCGTGAAGCCCATCTTCTTCAAGACCCCGGCCGAGCTCCGACGCCGTCTCGCCAAGGATCACGCGAAAGCCGTCGAGCTGTGGATCGGCTTCTACAAGGTTGCCTCGGGCAAAGGCGGCATAACCTACAAGCAGGCGCTCGACGAGGCGTTGTGCTTCGGGTGGATCGACGGGAAGGCGATGAGCCTCGGCGAAGAGAGCTGGATGATCCGGTTCTCGCCCCGCAAGGCGCGGAGCCCGTGGAGCCGCGTCAACATCAAGCGCGCCGGCGAGCTCCGCGAGGCCGGGCGCATGAGGCCGGCCGGCTTGAAGGCGTTCGAGGGCCGCGATCGGTCGAAGGACATGTCCTACTCGTACGAGAATGCCTTGCGCGCGCTGGCCCCCGCGTACGAGAAGCGGTTCATGGCGAAACGAAAAGCCTGGAAGTTCTGGGAGGCGCAGCCGCCCGGCTACAAACGCACGGCCGCTTTTTGGGTGATGAGCGCCAAGCGCGAGGAGACGCAGCTGCGGCGGCTCGCGACCCTGATCGAGGACTCGGCCGGCGGGCGGAGGATCAGCCTGCTCACCTCGCCGACTGCGAAGCGAACCTAGGGTGTGCAGCCGAAAGCGCTCAGCGGGCTCGTGCTCATCGAAGGTGGCGTCGTGGTCGATCCCCAGCCCTTGTTCGCGGTGACGCCCATCTCGAACCGCGCCGAGCCGCCGGGCGTGAACGAATCGTGCGTGAACCAGGTCCTGTCGAGCGGAGCGCCGTTGAGCGTCGCGCCGTGCACGTACTTGCCGAGCAACGACGTCCCAGGCGCCTCGACGGTGAACGCGCCGCCGGGGAGCCGGATCGTCGCGCGCGGGAAGAGCGGGCTCCCGATCGTGTAGACGGGCGCGCCGGCGATCGTCGGGTAGAAGCCGAGCGCGCTCCACACGAACCACGCGCTCATCGTGCCGAGGTCGTCGTTGCCCGGCAGCCCGTCGGGCGTCGCGCGGTACAGCGTCTGATACGCGCGTGCCAGCGCTTGGGTCTTCCAGGGCTCCGACGTCCAGTCGTAGAGGTACGGCGCCTGGAGGTCGTGCTCGTTCGAGGGCGCGTACTGGTTGCCGTAGTACGCGATGCCGTACAGCGAGAGCTTCTGCTGCACCTCGGGCGTGAGATAGGGGATCAGCTCCGCGACCGGTGTCATGAAGAACGTGTCGAGCCGCCGGCGCGCTTTCGCGGGGCCCATCGCCTGGAACAGGCCCGCGACGTCTTGGGGAACGAGCCAGGTGTATTGCCAGCCGGTGCCCTCGCGGAACCCGTCGGGGAGCTCGGGGTGGTAGTTGGCCTTCCACGCGCCGTCCGCGCGCCGCGGGCGTATGAACTTTGTCTGCGGATCGAAGATGTTGCGCCAGTTGTCGGCCTGTGCCAGCAGCGCGTCGCGGTCGGCGGTCTCGCCGAGCCGGTCGGCGACCAGCGCCAAAGCGAAATCGCCGATCGCGTGTTCGAGCGTCGAGCTGGCGCCGCTCCCCGGGTAGGGCACGTAACCGAGTTCGAGGTACTCGGGGTCGCGCCGGTCGACGAGCGCGAGGCGGACGGCATCGGCGTAGAGCTCGGGAAGGACGTCGTCGGGCACCAGCCCCCGGCAGTAGGCGTCGGCGAACGACTGCAGCGCCGGCTCGCCGTTCATGAAGTCGGCGTGCACGTTCATCAGGCTCCATCGCGGAAGCCGTCCGCCCTGCCGCACGATCGCGCGCCACGAGCGCATCATGTCGCGCATCCGGTCGGGCGCGATGAGCATCAGCAGCGGCATCTCGGCGCGATACGTGTCCCACAGCGAGAAGTTCGCGTAGTAGGTCGATCCTGCCGGCATCGGGTCGCCGGGCGCGCCGATCGTGTGCACGGCTCCGTCGTGGCCCAGGTACGTCCCGGCCGCGTCGTTGAACACGTTCGGATGGTGCTGCGCGTGATACAGCGCCGTGTAGAAGCTGCGCTTCTCGAGCACGGTGCCGCCGTCGACGGTGATCGATCGGAGTGCGTCGCTCCAGGCGGCGCGGGTCTCGACGCGTTGCGCGTCGAAGTCGAAGTCGTCGCCCGGCAGCTCGGCCTCGAGGTTCGCGAGCGCCGCCTCCGGGCTCGTGAACGAGAGGCCGGTCTTGACGACGAGCTGCGTCTGGTCGGATGCGAAGCTGACGACGGCACCGGCTCCGTCGCCGTCGATGGTCGTTGCGCCGGTTTTGACCGGCGCTCCCCGGCTCGGCCATACGCCGTACGAGTCGAACGGCCGGTCGAAGCGCGCGGCGAAGTGGACGGGGTAGTTGTCCTCGGCCTCGAGGTCGACGTTGGCGGTCCCCATCACGGTGCGCTGATCGGGAAGGATGCTGATCGAGGCGAGGTTCGTCCCCGGCGTTCGGGTGAGCTCGGTGGACTCGCCGCCTGGGATCTGCCGTCCGATGTCGAGCATCACGTTCTGCTGAACGCCCGGCGGGAAGGTGTAGCGGTGCATCCCGACGCGCAAGCCGGTCGTCAGCTCGGCGTCGATCCCATAGCTGAGGAGCTTCACGCGATAGTAAGCGGCCTCGGCAAGCTCGAACGCGTGCGAGTACAGAGACTTGTACTGCTCGACGTCGGTCGAGGTGACCGGCCCTGCGGTGGGCATGAACGGGATATTGCCGCCCTCGGGCACGCCCATCGATTGCACGTGCACGTGGCTGAATCCGCGCATGAAGAGGTCGATCCACTGGTAGCCGGTGTACGCGAATACGCCGTCGGTGTCGGGCGAGAGCTGCACCATCCCGTACGGCGCCGCGGGTCCGGGGAACACGAATCCCGAGCCGAGCGTGCCGATCATCGGGTCGACGTAGCTCGTTGGGTCGGTGGGGGCCGCCGTGACGCCCGAAGGAACGCTCGCGATCGAGCCGATCAGGACGATCAGCGCGAGTAAGAGCCGGACGGCACGAAGCTTCGTCGCGCGGGTGGCTGACATGGCTGACATGGCTGACATGGCTGACATGTCAGCCATGTCAGTCGTCGTCACAGAACGCATCGTCTCCCGCCGGGCGAGCTGCCGACATGGGATCAGGCGCCGACGTGCAGCACGTCCCAAACCGCAGATCCAAGCGAGACGCTCGCGCCGTTCGTCGTGCCGGCCGCATCGACGACGGCTCCGGGGCGGATCGTCGCGACGTCGCCGGGCCGAAGTGCGGTCGCAGCGACCCAGCGCCCGCCCGTGAACGACGCGGGAACATCTTCGACCGCGCCGCTCGCTCGAACCACGTGAACGGTCGCCGCGACGACGGCCGACGACGACGCCCACGGACGGAACGAGCAGGTCTTGCAAAGGACCGCATTCGGGTCGTCCTGGATGTACGCGAACGAGGAGTCATACGTGCGGGGGTACGCGGCGGCGGCGGTAAATGACACCGAGCCACCGGGCTCGACCTTCGCGGCGCTCACCGTCAGGCCCGTCCACGGCGACACGGTGAAGGGTGCGCTCTCGAGGTGGTACGGCTCGTTCGCGCCGCCCTGCCGGATCAAGCCGTCGACGACGAACCGGTAGGTGCCGAGCGGCGTTTGCCCGCCGGGCACGACGGTCGCCGGGAAGGCGATGAACGCCTCGAAGTTGGCCGTCCAGAGCCACTCCTGGTTGCCGAGATACGTGTCGAGCACGCCCTGAACACCGGACGGGAACTGGACCTTCGTCTGAACCTCGCCGCTCTGATCCGCGAACGGCACCCAGGCGCCGTCGACGAGACGCTCCACCGACGCGACCGGGTTGTCGACGGCGTTCGATCCTCCGCGCCAGGTGAACTCCGCGGCGTCGAAGTGCGTGATGTTCTCGGGCTGGGTGACCGCCGCGGCGGGGCCGACGTCGTTGGGGTGCGAGGACATCCACGCCTCGTACGCGGCGGACGACGCCGCGCCGAGCGCGAGCATGAACGCTTCCTCGCGCGCCAGGTCGACGACCGCCACCGGCTCGAGCGGCTCAGGCGCGAGCGCGGGTCCGCCCTTGAGCGAACCGGCCAGCCGCACCATCCGCGTCGACATGTAATCGGCGGTGTGCGAGCCGTACGCGGTCAGCGCCTTCCGGTAGTGATCGCGGATCATGTATTCGCGGTAGCTGACGACGTAGCCGTTGTAGTCGCCGGCGTGCCCCACGCCCACCGGGAGCGCGTACCCGAGGTCCGCCGGCAGCTCCTCCTTGGTGAAGTTGCCCCAGATCTGCGACGGGTCCGACGGCTCGGCGTTGGCGGCGACCGCGTTGCCCGGGTCTTCCCAGCCGGCGGCGTCGTTGTGCACCTGCGCGAGCATCCGCGCGTGTTCCTCGTCGGTGACGACGACGGTGTTCTGCAGATCCGAGCCTTGCAGGCAGTTCCAAGTCCCGTCACCGTTGTCGGTGGGGCACGGGTACTCGTAGCCGTCGAAGATGTCGCCTTGCACCGCGTTCGCTCGGCTCTCGAAGTTCAGGATCAGGTCCATCTGCGCCTCGCAGGCGCAGGAGGCGAGCAGTACCTCGCCCATCCGGAACGCTTGGAGGTGCAGCGCCGTGTGTTCCTGCACGGCCCCGAACGACGGCGCGTCGTAGTGCTCGGGCAGCGGAATGCCCGTGGCCTTCAGCTGCTCCCAAGTCTTGTTGTTGGGATCCGGCCCCTGGGAGATGTGTGGGTTCACGCCGGTAAATTCCTCCAGCAGGTCTTCCGCGTCGGTCCCCCTGAAGCAGTCGGGCAAGCCGAGGATCGGCGAACCGGGGTCACCCTCGCCGGTCGTCTCGGTGCGGCAGTTTGAGACGCTGGGGTGGGGATGCGAGACGGGGCCCGGCACCCAGGCGTTGCCCGCTTTGACGGGGAAGTCGGACGTGAACGGCACGACCGCATCGCCGGCGCCGATCGACATGTAGGCGGAGACGATCGCATCGGCGAGATACCGCGCGCCCCGCTCGGTCTGTGCGTGGCCCACGTGAGCCCAGGCGCGGATCACGCCGTCCGGTAGCGTCTCGAAGTTATCGCGGAAGTATGGTCCCTCCGCGCTGCCGACGTCGCCCTGGCTCCACACGAGCTTTGCGCCGAGGTCGCGTTCGACCATGCGCTCCGCCGGCGCGAGGTAATCGGCGGTGATCAGGTCGTAACCGTCGTTGGACTCAGGATGCTGACCGTGGTTGACGAGGAGTGCGATCGGCTCGCCGCTCGGCACTTCGTCGAAGCGGATCACCGTCATGCCGAAGTCGGCGTGGGAATCCGGGTAGCCGGCCGGCGTCCCATCGTCGCCCGTCGTGGAGCCGGCGATGTTCCCTTTGTAGATCGAGTGCTGGACGACCGTCGCTCCCATCCGCGCCGGCCGGAGGTCGGCCGCAGCGCGCTCGATCGACTCGGCCATCGCGCGCGCCTCGTACTCGAACGCGCGCAGATCGAACACATCCTGGAACAGCCAGACGCCCACCGACGGCGAGTAGTAGAACGGCGACGAGTGGTTGTGTGACGCCATCTGCATGATGTGGTCGTAGCCAATACCCGACGTCCCGGCGGCGTCGAGGATCTGCGCCGCACGCCGGGAGAGCGCGTCCGACGCGAGGTAGTTGTCTGTCTTGACGAACGCGACGCGCTCGCCGTTCGAACCCTCGACCACGACGGTGCGGATCGAGAGGCGGGACTGAACGCCGTAGGAGTGGCTCTGGATCCACGAGTGGTTGTGCGGATCGATCTCGTCGCCGGTGACGGCGTGCGACAGGTTGGTGTCCTCGAATTGAGTCGTGTATTGACCGGCTCCGGCGCCGACGTTCCAGGTCGCGTCGGCCTCCCCGTAGCCGGCGCGCACCTGAGAGGGCAGCTCGGTCTGCGATCCGGCCAGGCCGGGCAGTGAAGAGACCAGTAGCAGGACGGCGGCGAGCGTACGGCGCATGAAAGTCCTCCCCCGATTGATATGTGGGGATTCGACGCCCGGCCTCCCGGTCCCTTCCCGGGCGAGGGGAGGGGTATCGTTGCCGCCCATGGGGCTGCAGTTCGAGCATTTCGACCCGGGGATCGCCGACGCGTTCGTGCGGATCAACGAGTCCCAGCCCGGCCTGCCGCGCTTCCTCGGCCTGCGGATCGACTCCATCGAGGCCGGCCGCCTGGTCGCCTCGCTCGAGGCGAAAGAGGAGTTCCGGAACCCGTTCGGCACGATGCACGGCGGGATCCTCGCGGGAATGGTCGATCACGTGCTGGCTGCGGTGTTGTACCCGGTCATCCCGCGGGGCTACTGGGCGGCCTCAACCGAGTTCAAGCTGAACTACCTGGCTCCGGTCCGAAGCGGAACGGTGACGGCCGAGGCGACGGTCATCTCGTTGACCAAGCGCACGGCGGTGGTCCGGGTCGACGTGACGAACGAGGGTCGCGCCGTTGCGGCCGCGCAGGGGACGGTGCTGATCCGGGAGCCGAAGCCGGCGGATTAGCCCGGCGCAGGGAGCGCGCGGGCGATCGCGTCGAACAGCTCATCGGATGTGAACGGCTTGGTGACGTAGGCGCGGACGCCTTCGCGCATCGCACGCTCCGCCGTCGAAGGCGTCGAGTGCGCCGACACCATCACCACCGGCATCTCCGGGAAGCGGCCCTGCTCGGTGAGACGCTCGAGGATTTCCCATCCCTCCATGTCCGGAAGGCGGATATCGAGCAGGATGAGGTCGATCTCGGAACGGTCCAGAAGCGCGAGCGCCTCCGCGCCGCTCTCGGCTTCGAGCACGGCGTAGCCGGGGCGGGACTCGAGGATCATACGAGTCATCAGCCGGAGGTCGCCTTCGTCTTCGACGATGAGTGCGGTGAGCGCCATGTCTACGGTGCGCACTCTAGCCGGAACAGGAACCGAGCGCCGTGTGGCGTGGCTTGCTCGTACCAGATGTCCCCCCCGAAGGCGCGGAGCAGGCTCCGTACGATCGCCAGCCCGAGGCCTGAGCCCTCCTTGCCCACGGCTGCGCCGCGGACGAACGGCTCGAAGAGCCGGGAACGCAGCGGCTCCGCGATCCCGAGCCCATCGTCGGAAACCGTGACCACGACGGATCCATCCTCCACGCGCCCCTCGACCGCGATCCTGGAGCCGCCGTACTTGTAGGCGTTGGCGAGCAGGTTCGCGAACACCTGCTCCAGGCGAAAGCGGTCCGCGATCACCGGGACGTCGGGGACGTTCAGCGAGACCGAATGGTCCTCGGGCGGGGGCGTGCTCTCGAGCGCCTGACGCGCGACCTCCGCCAGAGACAGAGGCGCGATGTTCACGGTCAGCTTGCCGGCTTCGATCTGGGTGAGGTCGAGCAGGTTGTTCACGAGGGTTCGCATGCGGAGCGAATGGCGATGCACCGCGTCCATCGCTCTCTGGAGCTGCTCGGGCGACATCCTCAACGGATCGTTCGCCACCATTGACGAGAATCCGAGGATCGCCGTCAGCGGCGTGCGCAGCTCGTGCGCGGCGTTGGCGATGAACGCGCGCCGCGCTTCGTCGAGACGTCGCATCTCCTCGGTGAGGTGCACGCGATCCAACGCGATGCCGACCTCTGAGGCGTACTCGTCCAGACGCTCGATCTCGTCCGATCCGAACATCTGTGCGAACGGGCCGGAGAAGACGACCATCGAACCGGTTCCCTGCTCCGTGCGGACGGGGGCGACGATCGCTCTGCCGGCGCCGCCGCGCGTCGGGACCGAAGTAGCCTCCTCCTCCGGGTGGAGGCGCGCGGCCATGTCGCAGGCTTCGTCGTGCGGCATCCCCGCTTCGGCGAGCACGTCGCCCTTCGGTGTGGCGATGAAGCCGGCGTCACCGCCGACGAGGCGCGTCGCCCAGTCCATCGCGCGCGCGGCAAGCGTGTGACGATCCGGCGCGTACATCACGAGGTCCCGCGACGCGCGTAACGCCTCCTCTTCCGGCGCTCGCCACAGGTGGCGGAGCCAGCTCGGCGGAGCGATGGCCGCAGCAAGGGCGGGCACGAGCGCAAGCACCGCGACCTGGAGACCGAGCGTGACCGCGTCGGAGGAATCGGTGCCGAACGATAGCCCGACGACGAGGATCACGATGATCCCGGCGTAGCCCACGGCCAGTGACCGGAGCCGCGCGCGCTGAACACTTGGGCGCTTCCGGGACGCTCGCCAGAATCGGATGATCGGCTCGATCACCATCGCCGCCCAGACGGCGACCACGACGATGAGCGCGATCGAGTCGACGCCCGTGTAACGCACGTCCGGTCCGTACTCGAGCTGCCGGGCGATGAGGAACCCGGCTGCCCCCGCGGTCACGACGAGGGCCGCGATCCGCACGGACATCCGGAGCGGCAGGAACTCGTGGCGGAACTGGAGCAGCAAGTACCCGGAGGCGAGGAATCCGACCAGGCTCAGGTCGAACAAGATCCGGAAGCGGTAGTCGGTCACCTCGCCGAGGCGGCCGAGGATCGATACGACGGCGATGAGCCCGATCGCGGCGGCGATGACGGCGGTCGCGCGTCCGCCCTGCCGGCGCCACCGGCGAAGTCCGGCGAGCGCGACCAGCACGAATCCCCCTGCGACCAGGTACTGGAGGATCTCGATTGCGTCTTTCATCGCAGGCTACGAGCGTACCCGCTGCCGCGTACGCTGCCCGGGTGGCTGGCTCCTGAGCTGGTCGTTAGAGTCCGGCTCTTCGACCCGCTGCTGAGGAGGAAGCGATGAGCTACTTCACCGACACGTCGAAAGGCGACGCGGACTTCCGCGTCGAGCGGTCCGGCGATCTCCCCGAGCTTCCGCTCGTCGAGGGGATCAGCGTCAGACCGGTGATCGGGGACCGCCTCAACATCCAGGAGGTGACGCTCCGGCCGGGGGCCGTCGCGCCGGTGCATACGCACGACGAGGAGCAGCTGGGCTACGTCGTCTCCGGAACGTGCGAGTTCACCGATGGGAAGTCCACCTGGCTCATGGGGCCCGGCGACTGTTACGCGGCGCCGCCGGGCACGCCGCACGGAGCGACCGCCCTCGAGGACGGCTGCGTGATCATCGACGCGTTCTCGCCACCGCGCGAGCAGGTCCTGCGCATGCTCGCGGAGCGGCCCGGGCAGTGAGGGATGACGGCTTGTCCTACTTCGAGTAGGATAATCGGGATGGCGACGGAGAAGGTATCTCTCACGCTGAACGAGCAGACCCTTAGACAGGCTCGCAAGCAGGTGGGACGTCGTGGTCTTTCCAAGTACGTGGACGAGGCGCTCCGCATCCGGCTTCAGCACGACCGCCTCCGCGCATTGCTCGCGGAGATGGAAGCCGAGCGAGGTCCTATCCCCCCCGAAGTGATGGAGGAGGTTCGCAGGGAATGGGACCGAGGAACCGAGCAACTCGCCGCACGAAGAAGGCCGCCTACCAGCAAGTCGCCCCGCCGCTAGTTCTCGATTCCGGGGCGGTCATCGCCCTCGCCCGAGGCGATGTGCGGGTTAGTGGGTTCCTTTCCCTTGCCCTCGACGAAGGAGCGAAAGTGTTCGTTCCCGCGGTTGCCGTCGCGGAGACCGTGCGGGGTCGCGGCCCTCGCGACGCCGCCGTGAACCGCGTTGTCGCGGCCATCGACGCAGTGCTGACAACCGACGAAGCCTCGGCTCGCACGGCAGGAGCGCTTCTCGGCGCGTCGCGCTCGCGCTCCACGATCGACGCCCTCGTCGTCGCGACCGCGATCCATGCGGCTGGTGCACGGATCCTGACGAGTGACGAGCAAGATCTTCGCCGGCTCAGCGAGGGGCAAGAGGGATTGACGATCCACGCCGTCTGATCCTTACCGCTCTCCTTCGAGCGGGATCGCGAAGCGCTCGATGTAGAACTCCAGCGCCTGACGGCGCTCGCCGCGGTCGATGCCGAGCTCGGCGAGGTCGTAGATGATCGACCCGAACCGGCCGCGCGGGTGGCCGGCCATGAAAGCGTCCATCGCAGCGCGGCTCTCTCCGGTCATCGGCTGTCCGGCCAGCGCGTAGATGCGCTCGACCATCGCAACGTCGTCGGCCATGAACTCGTCGAACGGGACGTCGATCGTCTGGGCGGCCGGCAGAAGATCGCGGTCACGCACGCACGCGCGCAGCATCCGCTCGAGACGGTCCGACCAATAGGCCGCCACCTCGCGCGGGTCCGGTTCCGCCCGGCTCATGCGCGCCGTGTAGGCCAGCATCGTCGTGACAGATGCGGTCACCGCGATCGGATCTCGATGCGTCACGACGAAGGTTGCGTCGGGGAACGTCGCGAGCAGCGGACCGAACTGCTCGATGTGCTGCGGCGACTTCAGCACCCACCGATCGCCGCCGCGGAGCCAGGTCAAAACCTGAAGGACGCGTTTGAGGTAGGCGTAATGCGGCGTCTGGTCGTGGGCGAGGTAGAAGTCGCGCCACGTCGGCATCGGCGCCGTCGTCTCGAACAGCATCGAGGAGAAGTCGATCGCGAGGAGCTGGATCTCCTCGTGGACGTGCTCGACGGTCATCTCGTGCATGCGCTCGAACAGCGGCATCAGCGCGTTGACGAGCCCGAGGGCCATCTCGGTACGCGCCAGCCGCGGGTCCGGCTCCCCGGCGGCCGGCCGCTCCGCGTCGGAGAGCACCGGCTCGAGGCTCTCCCAGTACGGAAGCGATCGCAGCGCGGGATCCGCGGAGATCAGATTCTGGAGGTGGGTCGTGCCGGTGCGCGGCAAGCCGCAGACGATGATCGGGCGGATGATCTCGACCTGCTCGATCTCGGGATTACGGCGGATCAGATCCTCGATCAGCAGCCGATTCTTGAGGAGGTGAACCATGAGGCCGCCGATGGTGAGCTTCCCGATCGGTCCGAGCCGCGCCTCGGTTCGCAACGCCGCGCACAGGACGTCCAGCCGCTCGACGAACCCGGCGACGCCGAAGTCGTCCAGACCCGTCTGCTCCTTCGCCATCTGCATCAGGTCGTCCGGCTCGAAGGTGATCTGCGCGGCCATCGCCGTCATTCCGTCGAGCATCGGCGTCATCTCGTCCGGGAACCGCGGCGCGGCGAGGTCGTCGATACGGACGGCGGACGGGCGGCTCATCGTGGGATGTCGTCGATCTTCACGACGCTTGTGACCGGCTGCTCCGGCGTCGCCTCGGGGTAGAACCAGCGGAACCAGATCCGGCCGCGCGGGTGGCCTGCCGTCGAGACCCAGTTGGGATGCCCCGGATCGGTCGGCGCGACGACGATCCGCCAGGAGCCGTCGTCCTCGTAGCGGACCTGCCCGCCGTTGATCGTCACGCGCTCGTAGTCGTAGTTGTACGTGTGGAGGAACTGATTCCAGAGGCACAGGTTCCAGAACGCGCACGCAGGCGAACGTCCTTCGATCACGAGCGCCTCGTCGTCGGCGAGCGCGAAGCTGCCGAACGCGTACGCGGCGTCGCCCGCCTGCCAGCCGTAGGTGTGTTCGGGCACCGGGTACGGTGCGTCGACGGTGTTCGGCTCGCCGAGCGGGAGCGGAACCATCCCGGCCTGCTCGCGGAGCCAGGTCAGCGCTGCGCGGAACCGGCGCGCGAGGTCGGCGTCGTCCTCGCGGCGCGTCGCCGGCGGGTCGTCGGCCTCGATCGACCATTCGACCCGGCGCCCGCGCTTGGGCTCGACCAGATAGTCGCGCGTGATCGCGCACACCGCGTCGGGAGCGAGCTTGAGCCAGTTCCCGCCACCCGACGGGGGCTCCACGCCGAGCACGACCTCGAACGAGCCGTCGGGCGCGATCTCCAGGGTGCGGTCGTTGACGGTACCGACGATCCGCTCCGAGTAGCGGCCGTCATCGGGCCCGCCGTACACGGTCAGGGACAGGTAGACGGCGTCGCCCATCCGACCGCGGACCCGGTAGGTGCGCGCCGGATCGATCGGAGCGAACTGGTAGAAGGCGTCCGCATTGTCGCCTCCCCACTTCTTGTAGGGACCGACGATGTCGACGAATCTGGGCCGGGCGGCGTCGGCCCATACGTAAACGTCCATCGCTACCTGTAAGATGGAGAAGATCCAGCGGTACCCCTCGAGCACGCCCTGATCGTCGAGGGGGGTATTTGGGCCCTCGTGGAGCTTCCGCTCCAGGAGGCGGGCCTCTTCGAGCAGCTCGCGAAACGCGTGGCTTGTCTGCTCGGCCCCCGTCACCGCCTCACCCCCTCACCCGCGGCGGAGCGCGAGTGTACCCCGGTTATCCTGTAAGAAGCCCGTTTAGAAACGACAGAAAGGACCCATGGAACCTGATTCTCCGAACAACCCGCCCGTCGTCGTCGAGTCCCCGATCCCGGCGACCCCTCGAAGCTTCGCCGAGTTCGGCGTTACCCTGCAGATCGTCGAGGCGCTGGCCTTGCGCGACTTCCACGCCACGTTCCCCATCCAGGCTCTGGTGCTGCGCGACGCGATCTCAGGTCGCGACGTCTTGGCGCGGTCGCGCACCGGTTCTGGCAAGACGCTCGCGTTCGCCATCCCGATCGTGCAAGGACTGACCCACGACAACGCCTCACCCGCCGCGCTGATCCTCGTGCCGACGCGGGAGCTCACCAGCCAGGTGGCCGAGGAGTTCCGCACTATCGCCGACGTGAAGAAGCTCAGAGTCGCGACCGTCTACGGCGGCGTCGGGTTGAAAGAACAAGCCACCCGCGCGGCCAAGGCCGACATCGTCATCGCGACGCCGGGCCGGCTGCTCGACCTCGTGCGCCGCCACATGCTCTCGCTCAACCGTGTCCACGTCGTCGTGCTCGACGAAGCCGACCGCATGCTCGACATGGGGTTCCTCCCGGACGTGAGCGACATCCTGTCCAAGCTTCCCGAGGATCGTCAGACGATGCTCTTCTCGGCCACGCTCGACGGAGAAGTAGGCCGGCTGGCGGCGCGGTACACGCACGATCCGATCCTCCATGAGATCATCGAGGATCGTCCGATCATCGAGGAGGCGCATCACCGGTTCATCTCGGTGCCGCGCGAGGAGAAGGTCGCCACACTCGCGCGCGAGTTGGCCGGCGATCGCGGCTTGACCTTGATCTTCTGTCGGACCAAGCGGGGCGCAGACCGGCTCGCCCAAACGCTGAAGACGCAAGGGTTCGGCGCGCAAGCGCTCCACGGCGACATGAGCCAGGCGGCGCGCGAACGCTCGCTCTCGCGGTTCGCGTCCGGCAAGGCCGACGTGCTCGTGGCGACCGACGTCGCGGCCCGCGGCCTCGACCTCGAGCACATCACGCACGTCGTGAACTACGACCCGCCGGACGACGACAAGTCCTACATCCACCGCGTCGGCCGCACCGCACGCGCCGGCCGCACGGGCACCGGCATCACGCTCGTCACGCCGGACCAGCGCGCGGACGTCAGCCGGATGGTTCGCCAGCTCGGCCTGGAAGCCGAGTTCGTCGAATCGGGCTTCAAGGTGCTTCCGCCGCAGCTCGTGTACGTGGGCGGGCGAGGCCGCGGCCGGATGATGGGTCGCCGTCCGCGCCGCCGCTGAGAAGTCCTACGCCGCCGCCGTCTCCCGCATGAACGTCTTGATGGCGTCGGCCAGCTTCTCCGGCTGATCTTCGGGGATGAACGCCCACGAGTCGGGGATCTGAACGAGGCGGGCGTTCGGCAGATCGGCCGCGAGCCGCTCCGCGTAGTGAAACGGGAAGAGCTTGTCACCGGGCGCCCAGGCGATCAGCGACGGGCCGTGGAAATGCTTGAGCTTCTGGATCGCCGAAAGCGTGTGCTCGGGCTTGAGCTCGCGCAGGAACTTGCCGATGTCGCGGCGGATCGCGCTGCTGCGGATACCCGGCCGGCACCAGCTCTCCAGGATCTCCTGATCGAGTCCGTGCTTGGCGAGGTGCCCGAACGCCAGCGGACCGTTGCGGAAAGACTTCAAGCGCATCGGCTGAGCCATCTCGAACACGAAGCCGGGGATGTGCGCGGCTTTGCTGAGCCAGCGGAAGCCCTTCGGCGGGAAGTTGTCGTAGGCGTCGCAGTTGGTGAGCACGATGCGGCCGATCCGCTTCGGATGCTCCGCGGCGACGAGCTGCGTCAGCGCGCCGCCGGAGTCGTTGCCCACCAGCGTGACGTTGGAGAGGTCGAGCGCCTCGATGAAGTCCGCGATGATTCTCGCGACTCCGAGAGGCGAGACGTCGGCGTCGCGGTTCATCGGAACCTCGTGGGATCCGAGCGGCCAGTCGGGAGCGATGCAGCGGTGATCCCGGTCGAGCAGCGGGACGACCTTCCGCCAGAGCCGCCCGTCCACCATGAAGCCGTGGACGAACACGATCGGCTCGCCGCGCCCGGCGTCGCGATAGCGAACGGTTCCCTGCGGGAGCCGGACCTCTTTGATCTCCTCGAGCTTCGGCATGCTGGTCTCCTTATCCGAGCTTGTAGGTGACGAGCCCTTTCGCCACGAGCTCGCCGGCGGCGTCGGTCACGTCCACGTCGCAGGCGCAGAGGTTGCGGCCGCGGCGCACGACGCGCGCGCGTGCGGTCAGATCCGTGGAGCGCGCCGCCTTCGTGAACGAGATGCTGAGCGACACCGTGGTGCCGCGCAGATTCTCCGGCGGCTTCTCCGTCGACCACGACGCGGCCATCGCCGCGGTGTCGATCAGCGAGGAGATCGCCCCGCCGTGGACGGTGTCTCCGATCGTGATGAGCGGCTCGGAGAAGGGGAGGAGCAGCTCCGCGGAATCGGGCTCGAGCGAGACCAGCTTCATCCCGAGGTGCCCCACGAAAGGAGAGGCCTTCAGGAACTCGCGCATGATGTCCGCACCGGATTGGGTCATGGTTGCCATTCTTCCACCTCCATGGCTCCCGCTGGTGTAGGATACAGACAGCCTGTATGTTACATACAGACAGTATGGATGTCAAGAGACGCAAGGCCGAGCAGTCGGAAGCCACCCGCGCCGCGTTGATCTCTGCGGCCCGCGGGCTCTTCGCCGAGCACGGGTTCGCCGACACCGCTACCGAAGAGATCGTCCAACACGCGGGCGTGACCCGCGGCGCGCTCTACCACCACTTCAAGGACAAGACCGCGCTGTTCCGCGCCGTCGTCGAGCAGATCGAGGGCGAGGTGACCGCGAAGACCGGCGAGGCCGCGATGGGGGCCGGCGGCATCTGGGAGGGGATCGTCGCCGCGACCGACGCGTTCCTCGACGAGTGCCTCGACCCGGCGATCCGCCGGATCATCCTGATCGACGCTCCCTCCGCGCTCGGGCTCGCGACCTGGCGCGAGATCGAGCGCACCTACGGGCTGGCGCTGATCCAGATGGCGCTCGAGGCCGCGATGGGCGACGGGTTGATCGCGCGCCAGCCGGTCGAGCCGCTCGCCCACATCGTCGCCGGCGCGATCAACGAGGCCGCGCTGACGATCGGAGCGGCGGACGATCCGGTGCGGGCGCGCAAAGAAGTGGGCGCCGCCCTGATCGGCCTGCTCGAAGGGCTCCGAACCCGCTAGGTCGTTCGGCCTGAAGCGCGCTCAAAGGGTTGTCAGACGATTGTCAGACACAGTGACGTCGTCTTGTCTGACACCGTTCGGAGCGGTCCATCCCCCGCTCAGTGAAGTCGCCGGATCTCCTCCGCAGCGTCGGCGAACTCTTCGAGCGGGGAGACGATGTCGCCGAGCCGCGCATTGAGCGGCTCGAAGCCGAGCCGTGCCGAGGCCGGGTCATCGCGCATCCGCTCCGCGTGGATCCGCGCCATCATGAGCGCCTGTGTGCATCGGGTCCAGATCGGCTCTGTCCGGTCGTTACGCCACGCCGCCATCGAGGCCTCGGCCCGGCCGAGCCCGGCGAGGAACTCCTCGATCGCCGGCTTCAGCGGCGAACCGGGATCGCGTGAGGTCGGGATTGCGGAAAGAAGCACCCGCTGTGCGGCGTCGAGCTCCGAGACGACGCGGCGGAACGCCTCGCGTTCCGGCGACTTTCGGCGGAGGGGCGTCACGGCGCGGACAAGATCTTCTCGATCACATCGACGGTCGCCTGATCGAGCTCGACGTCGCCGGCCGCGGCGGTTTCCGCGATCTGCGAGGGCCGTTTCGCGCCGCAGATCGCGCTGGTGACCGCGTCGTCGCGGAGCAGCCACGCGACGGCGAGCTGCGCGACGGTGAGGTCGAGCCCGTCGGCGATCTCGCGAAGCTCGTCCACCGTGCGCAGATGCTTGCCGAACGCTTTCGGCGCGAACAGGTGCTCGTAGTAGTCGATCCCCATCTCTCCGGAGCGCCAGTCGTCGGGCGGGAAGGTCGCGTCCGGCGTGAACTTCCCGGTCAAGATCCCGTAGGCGAGCGAGCCGTAGCTCACCACGCCGGTGCCGTGCTCCCGGCACCATCCGATCAGCGCGTTCTCGGGGTCGCGTACCAGCATCGAGTAGTGCGGCTGCAGCGAGTCGACGTGGCGGATCGGCTCGCAGCGCTCGAGGTGCTTCACCTTGAAGTTGGAGACGCCGAGGAAGCGCACCTTCCCTTGATCCTGCAGCGCCGCCATCGCTTCCCACGATTCCTCGAGCGGCGTCTTCCGGTCGGCCGGCCAGTGGATCTGGTACAGGTCGATCCGGTCGGTGCGCAGGCGCAACAGCGACGCGTCGCACGCTTTGCGGATGTGCTCCGGCGTCAGGACGACCCCGCGCGGGGTGATGCCGAGCTTGGTCGCGATGAACACCTCGTCGCGACGGCCGTCGAAGGCGTCGGCGACGAGCTCCTCGGCGTGGCCCCACCCGTAGGCGTCGGCGGTGTCGTACCAGGTGATCCCGAGGTCGTGGGCTCGCTGCATCGCCGCGATGATCTCGTCGTCGTCGGTCGGCCCCCACATGCCGCCGCCGCCGGCCCACGTGCCGAAGCCGACCGTCGATATCGGGGGACCGTTCTTGCCCAGCGGCCGGTAGCGCATCGCGCAGGAGCCTACGCAGGTTGGCCCGCAGCGTGCGACTCGGGTAGGAAAGCGTCTTGATGGATCTTCCACAGTGGCGCGGGCTGATCGGCGAGATCGACAAACGCTTCCAAGCGGTGCGCGTGCTGGCGCGCGCGGGGCTGGCCCGGCCGGAGCGGCCCGACCGGCTGTTCCGGGCTCTCCTCGCGCTCGTCGAGTGGGATCGAACGCCCGCCGCCGGCGCGACGGCCAACGCCTCGCGTCATCCGGACGAGACCTACATCATCGACGAGCTCGGACGCCTCACGTTCGCCGAGGTGAACCGACGCACGAACGCGCTCGCCAACGGGCTCGCCGAGGCGGGGATCAAGGAGGGGAACTGCGTCGCGATCATGTGCCGCAACCACCGCTACATCGTCGAGGCGATCATCGCCTGCTCGAAGCTCGGGGCCGACGCGGTTCTGCTCAACACGGACTTCGCCGGGCCGCAGATCACCGACGTCGTCAAGCGCGAGAAGGCGCGGGCGCTGATCTACGACGAGGAGTTCGCCGGCCTGCTCGCCGAAGCCGGGCGCCGTCGCAAGCGATTCGTGGCGTGGGTGGACGGCTCGCCGAAGGACCCGACGATCGAGCAGGTGATCTCCGGCGCCGACGACGCGGAGCCCCTCCCTCCGGAGCGGCCGGGACGGCAGATCATCCTCACGTCGGGAACGACCGGCGCGCCGAAAGGCGCGGCGCGGCCGCCGATATCCTCGCTCGATCCGGTCATCGCGATCCTGTCCACGATCCCGCTCAAGACGCGCGAGACGCACTTCATCGTCGCGCCGCTGTTCCACTCGTGGGGACTGTTCCACCTCAGCATGTCGTTCCTGCTCGCCACGACCGTGGTGCTGCGCCGCCGCTTCGATCCCGAACGCACCCTGTCGACCATCGGCGAGCACGAGGTGCACTCGGCGCCGATGGTGCCGGTGATGCTGCAACGGATCATGGAGCTGCCGGAGCCGGTGCGCCGCCGGTACGACGTCTCGTCGTTGCGCGCGGTGCCGTTGTCGGGCTCGGCGATCCCCGGCGACCTCGCGGTGCGTTTCATGGACGACTTCGGCGACGTCGTCTACAACCTCTACGGCTCGACGGAGGTCGGCTACGCGTCGATCGCCACGCCGGAGGATCTGCGCGAGGCGCCCGGTACCGCCGGCCGCCCGCCGTACGGCACGGTCGTGAAGATCCTGGACGACGAGGGGCGCGAGGTTCCGCAGGGCGAGACCGGCCGGATCTTCGTCGGCAGCGAGGTCGTCTTCGAGGGCTACACCGGCGGTGGGAGCAAGGAGGTCGTCGACGGCTTGATGTCGAGCGGCGATGTCGGCTCCTTCGACGAAGCGGGCCGCCTCACCGTCACCGGACGCGCCGACGACATGATCGTCTCGGGCGGCGAGAACGTCTTCCCGCGTGAGATCGAGGATCTGCTCGCGAGGCACGACGCGATAGCCGAGGCCGCGGTGATCGGCGTCCCCGACCCGAAGTTCGGCCAGCGGCTCAAAGCGTTCGTCGTGACCCGCGACGGCAGAAAGGTCACCGAGGAAGAGGTCCGGGACTACATCAAGGCTCATCTCGCGCGCTTCAAGGTGCCGCGCGAGGTCGAGTTCCTCGACGAGCTGCCGCGCAACCCGACCGGCAAAGTGCTGAAGCGCGTGCTGGCCGAGCGGGAGGCCTGATGTCCGATCCCAAAGGCAAAGACGCGGCGAAGGGCAAGGCGAAAGCGAAAGCCAGGTCCAAGGCCGCGCTCGCGAAGGAAGAAGCGCGCGAGGCGAAGCGGGAGGGCGGTCGCCGGGCGGCGTCGGCGATCCGCGAGGCCATCAAGACCGCCTTAGGGCAGGACACTGAGCTGGCCGAGGAGATGGAGGACGCGCAGCGGCGCGCGGGCGGCAAGCGCAGCGCCGCGGCGTGGCTCCACGCAGCGGACGCGCTCGAGCCGGTCCTCGCGGACGCGGTCGAGCGCCGGCCGTCGTTCCTCGGCAGGCTCGCCTACGGCACCGCGCAGCTCGTCACCGCGCTCGCGACCGACGACGAGGCGTCGAGCGGGCGCTTCGCCGAGATCGCCGGCGGCGACCACGTCGGGATCGTGTTCATCGACGTCGTCGGCTTCACCGCGTACACGGCGAAGAACGGCGACGACGCGGCCGTCTCTCTGGTGAAGCGTCTCGAGACGATGGTGGGAAGCATCTGCAACCTCCACGAGGGCGAGGTCGTGAAGCATCTCGGCGACGGGTTCCTGCTCGCGTTCGCGACCGCCGCCGACGCGGCGCAGGCGGCGCTGGCGCTCCGCGACTCGGCGCGCAAGAAGCGAGCGGCCGACCCGTCGTTCCAGCAGGTTCGGATCGCCGTGCACGCCGGGCGCCCGTCGGTGGTGCGCGACGACCTGATCGGCCACGACGTGAACCTCACGGCCCGGCTCCTCGAGCACTGCGAGCCCGGCGACGTGCTGGTGACCGCGGACGCGAAGCTGCTCGCGGAGAAGGACCTGGACTCGCTGCGTTTCGTCGATGCGGGGAGCGTTCAGCCGCGCGGCCTGTCCGAACCGGTCGCGACCTACCGGGCGGTCTAAGCCGCGTCCTGCTCGTGCTCGACGACCCACCTGGCGGCGAGCAGCGTCGCCCAGAGGTTGCGTCCGACGATCCTGCCGGCGATGCGCTCGACCAGCCAGCCTCCCAGGCCCGGCAGCGTGAAGTCGATCTCCAGGCGCACCCGCGTCCCGGCGCGTTCGGGCTCGATCTCGGTGCGTCCGGTCATCCCGATGCCGGTCTCCGACTCCCAGGCGATCCCGCGGTTCTCCTCCCATTCGGTCACGTGAAGGGTGCCGCCCGCCTGGATCGACCCGACCTGCATCAGAACGCGATAGCGCGCGCCGACGCCGGAGCGCTCCTCGGACTTGGGGTCCCACTTCGTGATGCCGGCGAAGAACTCCGGATACCGCGCGAGATCGCCGACGAGCCGCCAGACGTCCTTCGGAGGCCGGTCGATGAAGATCGATTGCTGGACACGCATCACACGAAGGGCGGCAGCACGCGCGAAGCCGCCATCGCGGTGAGGGTTTCCTGCATCCGGCCGGTGACGTAGTCGTACGCGTCGTCCGAGTCGGCGTCGTCGCCGAACTTGGAGACGACATCGATCGGCTCGAGCACTTCCTGGCGGATCTTCGCCGGGAGCGGGATGTGGCCGAGGAAGTCGCCGATGTTGAGCCCCCACGGCAGCGCAAGCGAGATCGGCAGAACCTTGAGGCGCGCCAGCTTGTCCAAGCGGAGCGCCTTCGCGATCGCGCGGCCGTCGGTCAGCGGCAGGTAGGTGTCCTGCCCGCCGAGCGAGACGACGGGAACGATCGGCACGTTGGCTTCCTTCGCGAGTCGCAGGAAGCCTTTGCGTCCGTCGAAGCGGATCTCATGGCGCGCGGTCCACGGGCGGTGCACCTCGACGTCGCCGCCGGGATACACGAGCACGCTGTGGCCCCGCTCCAGGATCGCCTTCGCAGCTTCGGGCCCGGCCGTCACGATGCCCCACTTCTTCGCGAGGGTCCCGAGGATCGGATACGAGGTGACGAGCGCGTGCGCCAGCGCGTGCAGCGGCCGCTCCACGCCGAAGTACGTGTTGAAGGCGAGCGTGAACACGATCGAGTCCGGCGTCATGTTCCCGCCCGAGTGGTTGGCGACGAACAGCAGCGGCCCTTCCTCGGGGATCCGCTCGAAGCCCTTCACCTCGGCCCGGAAGTACAGGGTCGCCAGCAGCCACATCAACGGGAGCTGGCTGCGGATGTACTCGGGATCGCGCGCCTCGAGGTCGGCGGCGACGCCGCTGACGAAGGCGCGCTTTTCGGGCTCGATGAGATCAAGCTGTTGCTCCTTCATGGCGTCGCTCGATTATCCTCCGCTTATGGGTTTGCTCGCCACGTTGTTCCCCATCAATCCGTGGAGCGTCGGGCGCCTGCTCGACGACATCCACGACCTCGCGTTGTTCGCCCGGGATATCGGGCCGAAGGTCGAGGAGCTCGGCGCCCGCTATGAGACGCTGGCCCAATCGTTCCTCGGCCTCGCCGGAAGGCTCGATCAGCTCATCGGGCAGGTCGTGAAGGTGACGGGTCCGCTCGAGAGCGCGGTCGAGCGCGTCGGCCGGATGATGCCCCGCCTGTCGCCTCGCGACCCCGAGATCGAGAGCTGATCGAGCCTGTGGCCGACGAACCCCTGATCCCACCCGGCCTCGACACGCTAACCGAGCGGCTCGGCATCACGATCGAAGAATGGGGACGCGAGCGCGTCGTCGGAACGATGCCGGTCGAAGGGAACACGCAGCCCGACGGGATCCTCCACGGCGGCGCGACGTGCTCGCTGATCGAGACGCTCGCGTCGGCCGGCGCGGCCGCCGTCGCGGGCTGGCCCGAGAGGCTCGTGATGGGACTCCAGCAATCCACGAACTTCATCCGCGCGAGCAGGGAGGGTCACGTTCGCGGTGTCGCCACCCCGATCCACACCGGCAGAACGACCCACGTCTGGCAGGTCGAGGTCACCCACATCGAAACCGGAAAGCTCACCGCTTCGGGGCGAGTGACGCTGGCGGTTCGAGAACGCCCGACGGAATAGCCTGAGGCTCCCGGCTACCCAGACACGCGCAGACCGTGTCCGGATCTGCTCGTTCCTTAGAAGACCGGGGCCGAAAACCTACGCCGGGCGTAGGTTTTGGGTCACGCTTCACAGGAACGAGCAGATCGACGCGAACGACGAGACCACCTAGGCGGCGCTCTCCATCTCGGACTTGTACTCGCCGGTGCGAGCGAGCGAGTTCATCTTCGCCCGGTGGTAGAACGCGCGCTGCGCAGCTTCGACGTTGCTCGACTCGCCCTTCCACGTCTTCAGCGCCGGCGCTTGCAACGCCCGGCCGTACGAGAACGACAGCTGCCACGGGTGCGGCCCGAGCTTGTTCATCTCGTTGAGGCGCGCCGTCGCGTCCTCGTCCGACATCCCGCCGGACAGGAACACGACGCCGGGCACCGTTTCGGGCACCGACGCCTTGAGCGCGGCGACCGTCATCTCAGCGATCTTCCCGTGGTCGACTTGTGTCGACGACGTCTTGCCGGGGACCACCATGTTCGGCTTGAGCAACATCCCTGAGAAGTCGACCAGCTGCGCTTCGAGCTCGGCGAAAACGACCGTCAGCGTTTCGCGAGTGACTTGATCGCAGCGCTCGATCGTGTGATCGCCGTCCATCAGCACTTCGGGCTCGACGATCGGGACGAGTCCTTCGTCCTGGCAGAGCGACGCGTATCGCGCGAGCGCATGCGCGTTGACCTGGATGGAATAGCGCGACGGGATCTCGTCACCGGCGATGTCGATCACGGCGCGCCACTTGGTGAACTTGGCGCCGATCCCGCGATACTCGATCAGCCGGTCGCGCAGCCCGTCGAGGCCCTCGGTCACCGTCTCGCCGGGCGACTTCGCCAGCGGCTTCGCCCCCGTGTCGACCTTGATGCCGGGGATCACGCCGGCGTCCTGGAGCGCCTTCACGAACGTGGTGCCGTCCCCAGACGATTGGCGGATCGTCTCGTCGAACAGGATGACCCCGGAGATGAATTCGCCCATCCCCTTGGTCGTGAGGAGCACGTCGCGATAAGCCCGGCGCGTCTCTTCGGTCGACTCGACGCCGATCGATTCCAATCGCTTCTGGATCGAGCCGGTGGACTCGTCGGCGGCGAGGATGCCCTTGCCGGGCGCCACGAGCGCGCGCGCCACCTTGTTGAGCTCTTTTGTCGTGGCCATGAAAGGGACCCCCTCGCTCGAGGTTGTTTCCTCAGATTGGTGGCCAGGCGGGCCCGGTTGTCAACTCTCGCGCCCGGTCGGCTTCACGGCGTTGCTGTCGTAGGCGGGTGATAGCGTCGGCACCGAACCGCGCAAGGGGCTGACCGGCCGAAGGGGCTCGGAGTCGGTGAGGAGACCAGGCATGTGAAGCGGTTCGGTTTCCGTGTGGTGGCGACAATCGAGATCTCGTGATCCCTCGGTTTCGACTATGCAGCTTCCATGACACTCGCCACCGCGGGGCAACTTCTCCTCCTCCTAGACCGCTCGGACGATTTGCGACGACCTTGTTACCGGGCCGCGCTGATGAGCGCGGGTCGGGAACGCCAGAATCGAGACTCGGCCGCGCAGGCACTGGCCGGACTTGGCGCATGCGCTGTCGCAGAGGGTCGATTCGGGAGAGCAGCCGTGTTCCTAGGTTTAGCGGAGACGCTCGGCGGCGGGCTTCCGGCCCGCCCCGTTGTTTCGCGCGTTCCTTACGTTTCGCACCCAGAGACGGTCTCGCCGTTCGTGCACTGGTCTGTGCCCAGGCCGCCGTCGAGCGTGTCAACCCCACCCCGGCCGTCCAGCGTGTCATCGCCGGCCTCTCCAAGGAGATGGTTGTTCAGATCGTCGCCGGTGATGACGTCATCGAACGCGGTCCCGATGACGACTTCGATCTCGCCGATCCCGAAGCTGATCGCCATCTCGCAGAACCCGGGCTCCGGCTCGCTCAAGCAGGCGAATACCTCTCCTGTCGCGAGGTCGACCGACAGTCCCACGCCGATGTTGGACGCGTCGTAGGCATCGTGCCCGGGCCCACCCGTGATCATCGCCTCGCCGATCAACTGCTCGGCGGCTCGACATCCGCCCGACGGCGCGCAGCCGATCTCCGAAAAGATCTTGAGTATGTCGTCGCCGTTACCGCCGTCCATGAACTGGGGGCTGCCGAACAGGATGTCGTTACCGTCGCCGCCTGAGAACAGCGAGCCCCCGCCCTCGAGGGTGTCGTTCCCCGCCCCGCCGTACACAGCCGTCGAACCGAACCCCGGCGAGAGGATTTGATCGTCGCCCGCTCCTCCGGACAGAGAACGGGATCGAGCGGTGCCCACGATTGAATCTCCGAACGCGGATCCGATCACGTTCTCCATGCTCGGGATCTGATCGTTGCCGTTGCCGGCGGCAGTCTGACTCCCGATGTCGACGGTGACTGCCGACGGGGAGCTCGAGTAGTCGACAGTGTCGCTGCCGATCCCGCCGATGAGAACGTCGTCGCCACCTAAGCCGTCGATGACGTCATCGCCGGCCCGCCCGCAGATGACGTCGCGTCCGGGCGTGCCGATCAGGAGGTCGTCCCGGTCCGTCCCGGTGATGGTGCACGGCTCGAAATCTTCCAGTACGAAGACCGACGCCGTGGCTGGAGCCGTGAACCACATCTTCTCGTCCGGTCCTGCGACGACGGCGAGCGGGTTGAGCTGGTCGGGCAACATGAACTCGGTCAGGATGCCGTCCGGCGTCAAGCGACCGACCACGTTCGTCAGTATCTCCGGACAGAAGCATCCGAAGAGCGTGAAGTATAGGTTGCCGTCGGCGCCGGCCTCGATCGCTATCGGTTCTTCGAACTCCTGTGGCAGCGCGTACGCGCGGTAGGAGCCCGCCGGCGTGACGCGCGCGATCCGGTCCGCCCCGCGCTCGGTGATCCAGATCGCACCGTCCGGGCCCTTCGTGATCCCCTCGGGCGCGCCGAAGCCCGGCGGGTCGTACTCGGTGATCTCGCCGAATGGCGTGACGCAACCCAGGATCCCCCCGCCGTTCTTGCTCGTGAACCAGATGTTGCCGTCCGGGCCCGGGGAGACGAAGAACGGAGCGTAGCTAACGGGGCCGAAGTGATCGATCTGCCCCGTCGGAGAGATGCGTCCGACGGCGTCGGTGCCGGGCAGTCCGAACTCGGAGGGGTTGTTCGCGTACCAGATGTTCCCGTCGGGACCGAGCGTCATGTCGTTGGGGTTGCCGACGAAGCCGAATCGCGCGGTGACCTTGCCCGTCGCGGGTTTGACCCTACCGAACTGGTTGGCGGCGCCGTACCAGATGTTGCCGTCCGACCCCGGGCTCAGCACGAGCTCCCTCACACGCATATCGAACGTGGTCGCTGTGCCGCTCGTTGTTACCCGCGCGATACGGCTGCTGCTTCCGGAGACCCACAGATTGCCGTCGGGGCCGGTAACGATGTCCCACGGACTGGTGACGGGCGAAACGCTGTGCACTCTGACAGAGAAGTTGGTCGCGGAAGTTCGGACTGGGATCGGGCGGGAGGTCTCGGGCGTCAGCCCTGCCGGGCACGGCGCTGCGGCCTCGACGACGACGGTCATGGGAAGCAGCATGGCGGCGGCGGCCAGCGTGATCGTGGCCGCCCGAAGGCCGCGTCGAGTGGTCGAAGTGTCGCGTGCGGTGGCTGAAGCGAATCCCCCTTGAGTTCTCATATTCCCCCCTTGCCGTAACCATCCGCGCGGTCGGTGGCGACGTCAATACGTCAAACGCACTGCATCGGCAGCCGCTCAATCGCTCGAGTGCAACCCGACTGTTGGCTAGAGCTAACCCTCGCGTACCACTACCGGTCTGTTTGCCAGATGACAGTCAACGCTCCGATCGACTGTCGCTCGTTCGGCGGGGGATCTGCCGCTGAGCCGATATCATCCTCCGGAAGCGCGTGGATGGGGGCTCGCAAAGTGGACTGCTGGCATTGCAGGAAGACGGCGGTGGGCTCTTGCCGTTTCTGTGCGCGAGGCCTCTGCGAGGACCATGTACAGGATCGTCCCTACATCCTCGAGCTCTATCGCGCACGCGGCGAAGGTCCGATCAAAGTCCTCGTCGTCGAAGATGCCCTCTGGTGCGGTACCTGTTCGCCGAGACCCGATCCGGTGGTGTTGCCGGAGCTGGACTGACCGATGGAGTGGGAACTCCTCGCCGGCCTATCGCCCGAAGAGCGAGACTCACTCCTCGCGCTCGCGCGGCGTCGCAGGTATGCGCGGAACGAGATCATCTTCCATCAGGGTGATCCCGCCGAGACGCTTCATCTGATCGAGAGCGGCCGCGTTTCCGTTCGCGTGACGACCCCGCGTGGTGACGTCGCGACGCTCGCCGTGCTCGGGTCCGGAGACTTCTTCGGCGAGACCTCGGAACCGCCGGCTGATTCCGCGACCGCCGTTTCCGTGCGGACGTTCCTGATCGCCGACGTTCGCGGATACACGGCGTTCACGCGCGAGCACGGCGATGCGGCGGCCGCGCGTCTGGCGAAGAAGTTCGCCGACCTGGCCCGCGACGCGGTCGAAGCGCGCGGCGGGCAAGTCATCGAGCTTCGCGGCGACGAGGCGCTGGCCGTGTTCACCTCGACCGCGCAGGCTGTTCGCGCAGCGGTGGAACTCCAGGCCGCGTGCGCCGAGGCCCGGCCGCCCGAGAGGGCGGGTCTTGACGCGGCAACCACGGCGAACCGTGAACAATATGCTACGATATTGTCATGGCGCGAACCGCTACGCTGGTCCAGCTGAACCAGGAGCTTCTCGCGGCGCTCGACCAGCGGGCGGCCGAGAGGGGTGTTTCCAGATCTCAACTGATCAGGGAAGCGGTCGAGACCTACCTCGCAGACGCCATCGGCGCGGCGATCGATAACCAGATCGTCGAGGCGTACACGCGTCGCCCTCAGGTCGCCGACGCCGCATGGGAGGCGTCGCTGCGGGAGTCGATCGCCGCCGAGCCCTGGTGAACCGGGGCGAGGTTTGGTGGGCGGAGCATCCCGACGCGGGACGCCGTCCATACCTCATCCTCACCAGACAGGCAGCCATCCCCGTGCTCTCGGGCATTGTCGTCGCCCAGATCAGCCGGACCGTTCGAGGTATCCCGACCGAGGTCGCGCTGGACGCGGACGATGGGATGCCCGAGCCCTGCGCGGCCAGCTTCGACAACATCCTTACGATCCCCAAGTGGTCGTTGACCGAGCGGATCTGCCAGCTGGGCCTGCCGAGGCTTCACGACGTGTGCCGGGCCCTGCGAACCGCGACCGGCTGCTGAACTAAGGCTTCGGGGTTCTCATTCGAGCAGACCCTCTGCTAGCTGGTGTGTCTCATCCGGTGTCATAGCTCGGCCCGCGCGGAACTCATCTTCCCAACGTGCTTCGCCGAGATCGCGACGGGCCGACGAGAGGTTGGTTTCGTACGCGTCACGGATGAACGGTGGCAACGGTGCGTCGATTCTTCCCCACGACTCCGTCGCCGCGCCGAAAAGTCGCGCGGCGGCCACATACTCCCCCGCCACGGCGGCGACTCCCGCCAGGCCGTCCGCGCACGACGCCCAGTCGAAGGGTTCACCGTTCTCGTGGGAGAGCACCAGTCCTTCGATGAGAAGGTCGCGCGCGCGCCGCAGTTCGTGATCGCGCAGTGCTACAAGACCTAACGTATGGAGCTGCGGAGCATTTGTTCGCGCGAGCCCCAGCGCGTTCGATTCGGCGAGCGACTCCTCGCCTAGGGACCGTGCGCCGATGTAGTCACCTTGGATGTAGGAAAACCAGCTCATGTTCGCCCGGATGATGGACATCTCCCAATGGTATTCAAGCTCGCGCGCCAGAAGCGCTGCTTCCTCGTATCTCGTCGCCGCGAGCTCGAACTCGCCTTTCTCCGCCAGCGCCACCGCGAGCGATCGAAGAGCTCGAACCTCGATGCGACGATCCGTGCACTTTCGCGCGGCCGCAACCGCCGATTCGCTGAATGCGACGCTCGCCTCCCAATGGGCTTGGCAAATCTCAAGACGTGCCAGACCATTGAGAGCCTCGGCCATCCCTGATACGTCGCCCATTTCTTCGAACATCGACCGCGCCTTGAGCAACAGCGGTTCAGCACCCCGATAGTCGCCTACTGTTACTGCGAGGTCACCGGATGTCCGGTACGCCTTAGCGGCGAGCTGCGAGGTCTCCTGAACGCCAGGAAGAAATCGGTCGCGCCACTGAAGAGCCTCTGAGAAGCGGCCGTGATATGTCCAGCACCGCGCGAGTGGCACGAGGAGTCGTAGAGCCTGGTCTGTCTGCTTCGTCTCGGCAAGCCAGCGGAGCGCTCGTCGTATGTTGTCCATCTCTCGATCGAGGGTCCTCGCCCATGTCGCGGCGTTGGGACCCATCAGCTCCTTATCGCCGCGTTCGGTCAACTCGATGTAATAGTCCGCGTGTCGCATCCGCGTCTCGGTCGCGACTCCTGAGTCCTCCAGGCGGTTACGGGAGAATTCCGCGACCGTTTCCAGCATCCCGAGACGACGATCCGCGTCGACGTCACGTCGTACGAGAAGGTTGAAGTCCGTGAGCGCCTGGAGATGGTCCACGAGTTCGATCTCATGGTTCGGCCTGCAGACGAACGTGGCGGCGTCCATGGTGAACGATTCCGCGAAGACGGACAGGGTCGCAAGTGTGGCCCGAACGTTGGGATCGAGCAGGTTAAAGCTCCACTCGATCGTGGCGGCGAGCGTCTGTTGCCGTTCGGGCAGGTCGCCACCGCCAACGGTCAACAAACTCAGCCTGTCATCCAATCTTGCGAGGATCTCGGCTGGAGACAGGATTGAGAGTCGCGCGGTGGCGAGCTCGATCGCCAAAGGCAGGCCGTCGAGCCTTGCACAGATCTCTGCGACGATCTTCGCGTTGTCATCGGTGAGGTCGAAATTCGGATCGACGGCGCGAGCGCGCTCGACGAACAACGCGACGGCCTCCGAGCGGGCGATCGTTCCCAGCTCCTGGTCGTGTCGCGTATCCGGCAGATCGAGCGGCGGCACGGCGAACCGCGTTTCCCCTGACAAGTGCAGGGGCTGCCGGCTCGTGGCGAGAACGTTAAGCTCCGGCGCGGCGCTAAGGATCTCGCTTACCGCGAGCCCGGCCTTTGGCAGATGCTCGAGGTTGTCCAAGGCCAAGAGGAGCTTCTTGCCTGCGACGCGTCGACCGATCGCGTCCAACAGGAGGGCCCCGGACGCATCGCGGATCCCCAAGACGCGACCGATCGTAGGAACGATGAGATCCGACTCGCTCACGGAAGCGAAACCGACGAAGAAGCACCCGGCCGGATAGTCGTCCAAGAGGCGGCGGGCGGCTTCGATGCACAGACGCGTCTTGCCGCTCCCGCCCGCTCCCGTAAGCGTTAGCAGACGGACGCCGCCGCGACGCATCTGCTCGACGATCGCGCGAAGCTCTGCCGAGCGACCCACCAGAGAGCTGGCCGGCGTGGGGAGGTTCGTGGGCCGAAGCGAACGAAGAGGCGGGAAGTCCTCTGCCAGACCGCGGATGAGGAGTTGGTAGAGCTGCTGCGGTTCCGCGAGATCCTTTAGCGCATGATCGCCGAGATCGCGGAACTTGAAGTCGTGCTCGACCCCCGTAGCGCGCGCTTGGGCTGAGACGAGCACCTGGCCGCCGTGCCCAACGGCGCAGATCCTCGCGCCGCGGTGGACGTCGATCCCAACGTACCCTTCGGCCACCCGGGTGGGCGTACCGGTGTGGATGCCCATCCTGACGCGGACCGGCTTGTCGTCCGGCCAGGACGCGGCCGCCAAGGCGACTTGCGCGTCAGCAGCAGCAGCGATCGCGTCGGGCGCTCGTTGAAAGGCGATGAAGAATGCGTCGCCTTGCGTGTCTACTTCGACACCGCCGTGCTTGGTGAAGGCCTCGCGAAGAAGCCCTCGATGCTGTCCGAGCGCCTCGGCATAGCGATCGCCGAGCTCATGCAGCAGCCGGGTGGAGCCCTCGATGTCGGTGAACAGCAGCGACACGGTCCCCGACGGTAGGGTCATGGGCAAGGGATACATGCTGGATGGGCTCGCAATCAAGGACGGTCGAAGAGAGGGCCGAGCGTTATCGGACGAGCGAGCGTGCGAGCTGGTGCACCTCGTCGATCGTCATTGCTCGCCCTCTCTGAACCTCTTCATGCCACCGCTCCTCACCGAGCGCCGCCTTCGCCGCCGAGACATGCCTCTCGTACGCCGAGCGAACGAACGCTGGAAGAGGCATCTTGAATATCGGCCGGAGCACGACCATAGAATCTGGCCGTGGCTGCATGCCCGAACTGCGGCGCCGAGAATCCCGAGCACGCGCGCTTCTGCTCGTCGTGCGGCTCCGCATTGGCCGGCACGGCGGCGCCGTCGCGGATCCGAAAGACGGTAACGATTGTGTTCTCGGACATCGTCGGGTCGACCGAGCTGGGAGAACGGTTCGACCCCGAAACCGTGCGTGGGGTGATGTCCCGCTATTTCGGGGAGATGCGGGCCGTGCTGGAGCGACACGGCGGCGCGGTCGAGAAGTTCATCGGCGACGCGGTTATGGCCGTGTTCGGGATCCCGAAGCTCCACGAGGATGACGCGATGCGAGCCGTACGCGCGGCGGACGAGATGCGCCGGGCGCTCGAGCAGTTGAACGACGAGTTCGAATCGCGCTGGGGAACCCGCCTGGCGATCCGGATCGGCGTGAATACCGGCGAGGTCGTGACGGGCGATCCCGCCGTCGGTCAAACGCTGGTCACCGGAGACGCGGTCAATCTCGCGGCCCGCTTGGAACAGGCGGCTTCGGCCGGCGAGATCGTGATCGGCCCTATCACGTATTCGCTGATCCGGGATGCTGCGACAACGGAAGCGATCGAACCGCTCTCAGTCAAAGGCAAGGCCGACCGTATCGCCGCACATCGGCTGATCGACATACGCAAAGACGCCTCGGCGCGCCGTGCGCGTGGCGTGCCGCTGATCGGCCGAGACCCCGAGCTTGCGCAACTACGTGAGTTTGCCGAGCGCGTATGGCGCGGTAGTTCCTGTGAGCTCGTCACGATCCTCGGCTCGCCCGGGATAGGAAAATCCCGGCTCACGGCCGAGTTCTTAGCCGGCGTCGATCGCGGGGTCGTGCGTGCTCGATGTCTTCCCTACGGTGAAGGGATCACGTTCTGGCCCGCGGCGGAAGCGATCAAACAAGCGGCCGGTATCCTCGATGAGGATGACGCGGAGGGCGTCGGCGCCAAGATCGGCCGGCTCATCGCCGGAGATCCCGAGCAGGCCGCGATCATGAACGGGGTTGCTGAGATCCTCGGTGTCGGAGGCCTCGGTGTGGCGACCCACGAGCTCTTCTGGGCTGTTCGAAAGGTGTTTGAGGCGGTCGCTCGTCCAGCCGGGCTGGCTCTCGTCTTCGAAGACATCCATTGGGCGGAGCCGACGTTCCTCGACATGCTCGAATATCTGAAGGCGCGCGTCGCGGCTCCTCTTTTGATCGTTTGCCCGGCACGGCCGGAACTCTTGGAAGAGCGCCCTTCATGGGTCGAGGTCGGTCCTCGTATCGCGCTCGAGGCGTTGCCGGAAAACGCAGCGGGTGATCTTGTGACGATCCTTCTCGGAGAGGCCGCTATCGCGGGCAACGTCGCCGGGCGGATGGTCGCGATCGCCGAAGGAAACCCGCTCTTCCTCGAAGAGCTCGTGGGGATGCTCGTGGACCAAGGCGTTCTCCGTCGCGAGAACGGGTCATGGGCACTCGCCGGCGATCCGGCCGAATTGAAGATGCCCGCGACGATCGAAGGGATCCTCGCGGCGCGCCTCGACCAGCTTCAGGACGAGGAGCGAACCGTGATCGGATGCGGGTCCGTCATTGGGCGGACGTTCGAGGAGGAGGAGGTCCGCCATCTGGCCGGGGATCAGCTGCGAGACGCCCTCGTCCCGAGCCTCGACGCGCTCGAGCGGCGCGATCTCATCCAACCGGATCCGTCGACGACGGCCCCCAGCTATCGATTCCGACACATCCTCATCCGCGATGCGGCGTACGCCGCAGTGACCAAGGAATCGCGTGCCGCCCTGCACGAACGGTTCGCCCGATGGCTCGAAGCCTCGCTCGGCGATCGCGCCATCGAGCTGGAGGAGATCGTCGGCTATCACTTCGAGCAAGCATTCCGTTGGTCTTCCGAGCTCGGGCCGGTCGGCTCGGCGGGGATGGAGTTGGCCGGGCGCGCGACGGAGTACCTGGCTCGTGCGGGCCGGCGCGCACTGGCCCGCTCCGACATGCCGGCTGCTTCGCGACTGCTGGCTCGCGCGGTAGCCCTCTCGCCTGACCGCGGCTCTCGGCACGTCGAACTCCTGGTAGATCTCGCTGCAGCTCAGACCGAGGGCGGCGAGTTCGATGCGGCCGAAGCTTCGATCAACAATGCTGAGGCCGTTGCGCCTGGGAGCGATGCGCGCCTCGGAGCGCTTGTGGCGCTTGAACGTTGGCGGCGTCAAGTGATGGTTCAGCCCGAGGAAGCCATGAAGGCCTATCGGAAGTCGGAGGACCTTGTGCGGATCTTCGAGGTATCCGGCGACGATGCGGCATTGGCGAAGGTCTGGAAGCTCGTTGCGGATAACCATCTGTTCGGGATGATGACGCGACACGCCGAGGAGGCGCTGATGCGGGCGCTGGACTATGCCCGGAGGGCAGGCGACAGACGCGCTTTTCTGGATGCTGCCATCTGGCTGCTCCTTGTCGCGGTCGAGGGGCATGTCCCGACATCAGAGGCGTTCAAGCGGCTTCACGCCTTGAATGATGACCTCAGAGAGGACCGCTTCGCGCGCGGTCTGCTCTCGATCTTCGAGTCGCTTCTCCATGCACGGAGAGGCGACTTCATTACGGCGCGCCAGCAGTATCGCGACGGTCGAGCTCTCGTTGACGACGCAGGCCGAACCGTCCTCGGGGCCACGTATTCGTACTTCGCCGCAAAGGTCGAGATGCTGGCGGGCGACCCGGAGGCGGCCGTCGCACATCTACAGCCTGACTACGACATCCTGAGCAAACTAGGCGAGCGCACTTACCTGTCGACGCTTGCGTCAGCCTCTGCGCTGGCGCTCCATGCGTGCGGTCGTTATGACGAGGCGGAGGCATTGGCTGAGATCAGCCGAGAAACCGGTGGGGCAGAGGATGCCGTCACGCAGATGGAATGGCGTCGCGCGAAAGCGCAGCTACTCGCGGCCAGAGGCGATCTCGATGGAGCCGAGGAACTCATACGAGAAGCGCTCGCGATCGTCGATGCCTCTCACGCGATCAACGACCAGGCAGACACCAGGGTGGATGCGGCGTCGATCTTCATCCGGGGCGGCCGGCGTGACGATGCCAGGACTATGTTGCGGGCAGCGCTCGCGCTCTACGAGGAGAAGGAGAACGTCGTTTCCGCCGCGAGGGCGAGAGCCGCACTCCAGGAGCTGGAAACCGCCTGACCAGCTCGATCGACGGCCCGCACGGTGCGAGCATCGTCTTCGAGAACAACTCGTGCATCGACGCCGTCAGCGATCTCTTCGTCATGCGGTTCAACGGGACGAGGGTTCGGCAAGTCACGAGCGGGTTCGGCAACAACATAACTCCAAGCTGGTCACCCGACGGCAAGCTCATTGTTCGAACACTTCGCGGACATCACATTTCCGCCGTCGGACCTGTACGTGCTGAACGCCGACGGCAGCGGTGGCTTACGAAACCTCACCAACACGAAAAACAAAACCGAGGAACACGCCGACTGGCAGACCATCGATAGGTGGGAGTCGGTTGAAAACGGGGGACGGCTCCTCCTTCAACGGAGCCGTCCCTCGGCTATCGAACCCGATCGCACCGAAAAACGCCGGCGCCGATTGCTGGATCGGATCCGCGCTCGTGCACGTGACATCTGATCAGGATGTCACTGCCTCGAGACCGACAAGGCTCGCCGTCTCACTCTGGTGTTGATTCGCTTCATCGCCGAGCCGACGGTGCGATCGGTCTCTTCGATCGCTGCGAGCCGGGATCGCACGTAGCGCCAGTCGATGACATCGAAACAGGCGGCCGCCACGGCGAGGGTCGACTGGAAGTGGACGTCCTCGATGTCTTCGTTCATCGTCGCCTGACGAAGCCGATCGAGGTAAAGGTCGTCGACGCCGATGATGCGAGCCGCTCCGCCGGGTACGGACTCGAGTACGGTTCTTTCGGGGTCACCGTCGATCGTCGAGTCGGGAAACTCCACCGCCACGCGAGAAGAGGCGTGATACCAGTGGCGTCCTTCCCGTTCGAAGCCTAGGCTCCCCAAGGTCTTGCGTTCTGCGGTCGTCAATGGGGCGCACACGTCGAGATCTGTCTCGCGATACTCATCGCTGGTCCAGAACTCCTCGGCCGTTCCGCCGACGACGATCGGATCGCTTCCGAGCACTTCGCGGAGCGCTGCAGCAACCAAGAGGTGGCGGCGTAGCCGGACCTTTGATTTAGCGGCGCGTGCGAGAAGCCGCTCGGCCTTCGAAGTGCTCACGCGTCAGCCCATCAGACTCAAGGCTCTTGATCTCAGCAGAGCCCGGGGACCGCTCCCACGGATCGAACACGTAGTCGCCGAGTGCTCGCCGCACTCGACCACGACGGGTTCGGCGGTCGGGCAGCGAGGGTTCCCCTCCGAACGTCACGGTGATCGGTTGCCCGACTGCCCGTGCGAAGCGCTCGATGAAGCCGGACGACGGTTCGAGCCAGCCCGCTTCCGCTCGCGAGATGACGGACTGTGTCGTCCCCATCCGCTCGGCGACCTGCGCCTGGGTGAGCTTCTTCCCGAGCCGGGCTGTGCGCAGAACTGATCCGATCATCATGGTTTTCATATATCGAATTTATAGCATATCTGCTATGAGAACTACAGCAGAGCAAGGAACTCCTCGGCCTGGCGGGCGCTCGCCTGGTTCCCCTTTCGGAGGTAGATCTCCAGGCTCCTCGAGGCGGCGTCCCTAGCTTCGTCGACCTGCCCGGCAGCCAGGGACACCATTGCCAAGCTGAACAGAGCATCCGCCTGGTCGTTGACGAGGTCCGTCTTCTGAGTCGCACGGACAGCCTCCATCGCCCTACTTCGGGCTTCGTCGAACTGCCCAGACCACGCAAACAATGCTCCGAGCTCGTCGCCGGAATTACCCAGAATCTGCCCGGTTTCACGGTTATTGGGACTATCATCCCCTCGGATCCTCGGGACAGGGGCTCGCAAGTGGACTGCTGGCATTGCAGGAAGACGGCGGTGGGCTCTTGCCGTTTCTGTGCGCGAGGCCTCTGCGAGGACCATGTACAGGATCGTCCCTACATCCTCGAGCTCTATCGCGCACGCGGCGAAGGTCCGATCAAAGTCCTCGTCGTCGAAGATGCCCTCTGGTGCGGTACCTGTTCGCCGAGACCCGATCCGGTGGTGTTGCCGGAGCTGGACTGACCGATGGAGTGGGAACTCCTCGCCGGCCTATCGCCCGAAGAGCGAGACTCACTCCTCGCGCTCGCGCGGCGTCGCAGGTATGCGCGGAACGAGATCATCTTCCATCAGGGTGATCCCGCCGAGACGCTTCATCTGATCGAGAGCGGCCGCGTTTCCGTTCGCGTGACGACCCCGCGTGGTGACGTCGCGACGCTCGCCGTGCTCGGGTCCGGAGACTTCTTCGGCGAGATGGCGTTGATCACACCTCCACCGGCGCGAACGGCGACGATCGTCGCGCTCGAGCCCACCGAGACGGTGATCATCCATCGCGACGCCTTCCAGGACATCCGTTCGCGATCCCCAGAGGTCAACGAGGTCTTGGCTGCAGCCCTCGCCACACAGGTGAAGCGGCTGACGTCTCACCTTCTGGAGGCGTTGTTCGTCCCCGTCCAGACGCGGGTGTTCCGCCGGTTGCTGGCGTTGGGCGATGTGTATGCGGAGGGGACGACCGACCTGGTCATCCCCTTGAGTCAGGACGACATTGCCGCCCTCGCGGGGGCGACTCGCCCGACCGTCAATTCCGTCCTCAAGGACGCCGAGCGGTCCTTGATGATCGCCCTGGGTCGCGGCCGTATCGAGGTCCGCGACATCGAGGAGTTGCGCCGCCGAGCACGTTCATAATGGGGCCGGCAAGCCGACCCGGCATGACCCGATCCCTCAACTGCCGCTGGAGTGTCATCACGGCGACGGTTGGAAACAGCGCTTCCAGCTATCCTCGCCCCAGTCGGGTCAAAGATGGGCTAACTGCCCTATTGCAACCAAAAGGCACCGCTTTGAGGATGGCAACAGGGGGTGAGAGATGAAAGGCTTGCGCCAAGTTTCTCGGTTCGTATTGCCGATCGCGCTCGTCCTCTCGATCGGCGGGACGTCGAGCGCCGTCGTCGGGGGGCAGCCGGCCGACCCGGGTGAGTATCCCTGGGCCGCTGCGATGTATCGCGGTGACGACCCGGCCGGCCCGGTCCCCCTGGTCCGAGGACCCAACTGCGGAGGCGCTCTCGTCGCACCGCGTTTCGTCATATCAGCCGGTCATTGCATGGCGCCGTTTGTCGACCCGACCCTTTCACCGTTCATCGATCCAACCTTAGCCGCCCTTCCGGCGGATCCCGCCGGGCTCGGCTTGAGCGTGCTGCTCGGAACGACGGACCTCCAGGAAGGCGGCGAGCGGATCCGCATCAAAGCCTTCCATCGCGTCTCGGATCCGAACAGTGACCTCCTGGTGATCGAACTTTACGAAGATTCCACACAGCCTGTCCTCCGCTGGGCCGCGCCGAGCGACGAATCCCTGTACCCAGCGGGGACCCTGTCGACGATCATCGGCTGGGGCCTGCGTGAGGAGGCCCCTCTCGGCCCGGCAGGCGCGATCATGCAGGCGATGCTCGATCCCACGTATCAGCTCCAGGAGGCAGAGGTCCCGATCGTTGCCGACGCTGCATGCGCGGCCGCATATCCGGAGGACTTCGTTGCCGAGACGATGGTCTGCGCAGGGTACGACGAAGGCGGCGTCGACACCTGCCAAGGGGACTCGGGAGGCCCGTTGCTCGCGAAGTCGTCTGAAGGCGAGTGGATCCTGATTGGCGTGACCTGGTTCGGCGACGGGTGTGCCAGGCCCGGCAAACCCGGTGTGTACGCCGAGGTTGCGCCGTTCAGCGATTTCATCGCTTCATCGGCCGCCTAGGAGGCTCCTTCGGAACCGCCAGTTCGGTTTCCGATGAGCGGCTAGAGCCGTCGTGACTGCGCCTCCTTCTGATGTATGGCTGGAGCTCGGCCGTGCCGTGGCGTCCTCATCACGAGACGGAGAGGTGTTCGATCGGGGCGCTTGGAGGCAAGTTCGAGAGCGGCTCGACCCTACGCTCTACAAGCCTCTACTCGCGCCGGACATCGAGATCAAAGACTTCACGCTTCGCTGGGGCAACGACTACGCGATGGCCGCGAACCCGCGGGACCTCGTCTTCTATCGGCTGCTGCCTTGGGAGGCGGAACTCATGCGGCGCATGGATGGGACGCGGACCGTCAACGAGCTCGTTGCCGAGCGTCTTGGAGCGGAAGAGGGGCTCGACCCTGACGCCGTCGCCGACCTCATCACCCAACTCCGCATCGGCGGCTTCCTGGAGCCCCCGTTCGAAGACGTCGATGCCGCGGTCCGGCGCGGGTTGAAGCCGGTGTCCCGCCGGCGTGCGAGGGCCAAAGAATTCTTCCGGACGTTGTCGATCGAGTGGTCCGACGCCGACCGGCTGGTGCGGTGGCTCTATCGGAATGGGCTGAAGTATCTGTTCACCCGCCCTGCGAAGATCGTGTGCGGTCTGATCGCCGTCGCGGGCCTAGTCGCGTTCGGCGGACTGATACAGCCCGGCGCGTACCATCTCGAGCCGACGAGCGCCGGCGTCGAGTTCGTGATCATCTGGATCCTCAACCTGTTCATCATCTTCGCGCACGAGCTCGGCCATGCGCTGGTCGTCATCCGGCACGGCCGGCGTGTGAAGAGTGCCGGGTTCCGGATCTACTACGGCGCGCCGGCGTTCTTCGTCGATTCGTCGGACGCGATGATGCTCGACCGCCGCACGCGCATCGGGCAGGCGTGGGCCGGGCCGTACGCCGAGATGATCCTCGCGGCGCCTGCGGCCTTGTACGTGTGGCTCAACCCCGACGGCTGGGGCGCGCCGACGCTCTACAAATGGGCGGTCCTCAACTACTTCATCCTGTGGATGAACCTGGTGCCGTTGTTGGAGCTCGACGGCTACTGGATCCTCTCCGATGCGATCCAGGTGCCCGACCTGCGGCCGCGATCCCTCGCGTTCCTGCGGTACGACTTGTGGCACAAGCTGCGCACGCGCGTGCGGATCAACCGGGTGGAGGTGGGGCTCCTCGTCTACGGCGTCGTGGGGATCGCGTTCACGATCTTCTCGTTCTGGCTGAGCTACTTCTTCTGGAAGCGCCTGTTCTTCAGCGTGATCGAAAGCATGTGGGAAAGCGGGCTCGGCGGCAAGATCATGCTCGTCGCGCTCGGTGTATTCATCGGGGGACCGATCGTTCGCGGGATCGTGAAGCTTCTGCGATCGCTTGCCCTTCGCGTCCGTGATCTCTGGCGTGCCGTCGCGTTCCGGGCACAGAAACGCTGGCGGGTCGAAGCTGCTGGGCTTCTCGATCGACTTGCGGTGTTCGAAGAGCTACCGGTCGAGACGCTCAACGAGATCGCCGGCCGCGTGCGTCTGCAGCGCATCGCGAGCGGCCAGCCCGTAGTCCGGCAGGGTGAGCCGGCCCGCGCTTATTACGTGGTACGTCGGGGGTCGCTCGACGTGGTCGAGGAGGGAAACGATGGGCGGGAGCGCGTTATCCGCACGCTCGGGCGTGGGGAAGCGTTCGGGGAGCTCGGGCTCGTCGAACGCGCGACGCGGACCGCGACCGTCCGCGCCACAGTCCCGTCCGAGGTCTTTGAGCTTGACGCCGGAACGTTCCAGCGGCTGCTCGAACCCATCGCCCAACGGCCGCGCTTGGTGACGTCGGCGGCTCAGCTGGAGGAACTGCGCCGCCTGCCACCGTTCCGCCATCTCGAGACCGACGAGCTGGCGCGTGTGCTGTATCTGGGCGAGTGGGTGAACGTTGCGCCGGGGTCCACGCTCATCGAGCAAGGGGCCGAGGCGGCGGAGTTCTACGCGATCGGATCGGGCCGGGTCGAGGTGTTGGAGGACGGGAGACGCGTGCGTGAACTGGGTCCGGGGTCGCACGTGGGAGAGGTTGCGCTCCTGCGCGACTCGCCACGCACCGCATCGGTTCGGACGTTGACGCCGGTCCGCGCGTTCCGCTTGAGCCGTGCAGGCTTTGACCGGCTGGTCCGGGGAGCTTTCCGGCGAGGGTTGGTCAGTCCGCATGCCGCGGTGGGTTGGGAGCAGGAGCATTGAGCATCTGTCAGAGAGCCGACGGTTTTTGTGTCGCCTTTGAGATATAGGGAAACGTGCCCGGGTCGTAGGGTTCGACTGTGTCCGGGCAGAGGGCTCGGGCGAGGAAGGGGAGGCGATGGGGATGGCAGGCAAGAAGATCCAGCCGAAGCGGCCAGCGGCTCGCGCCGCGAGCAAGACCGATTCGAAGGCGCAGTCGAAGGTGGCCAGCCGCAAGACCGCCAGACCGTTGAAGCGTGGTCGCAAGAGCGCCCGCAAGACGGCCGGTAGTAGGTATGGCGGCTAATCAACAACACCGGAGGAGGAGGTCATGACAGCGAAGAAGATCCAGCCGAAGCGACCGGCGGCGCGCTTGGCTAGCAAGACCGGGTCCAAGGCGCAGTCGAAGGTGGCGGGTCGCAAGACCGCGGCCCTCAAGCGTGGCCGCAAGAGCGCCCGCAAGACGGCCGCTCTCAAGCGGGGCGGCTGATCCACATCCACGGGGAGGCCCGGCCCCACGGCCGGGCCTCGTCCGGCCGTCTTACCGCCTTACGATCCTCCGGCCCTAAACTCGATCCATGCCGGCGTGCCCGAGGTGTTCCGCAGAGAATCCCAAGCGCGCGCGGTTCTGTCTCGACTGCGGGCAGCCGCTTGCCGCGCCGGTGCCGCCGGCCGCCAGCGAGGAACGCAAGATCGTCACGGTCCTGTTCTGCGACCTCGTCGGCTTCACCGCGCGCTCCGACCGCGCCGATCCCGAGGACGTGCGCGCCGCTCTCCGCCCCTATCACGCGCTCCTGCGCAGCGAGATCGCGAGCTTCGGCGGCACCGTCGAGAAGTTCATCGGCGACGCCGTCATGGCCGTGTTCGGTGCGCCGGTTGCGCACGAGGACGACGCCGAACGCGCGGTTCGCGCCGGGCTCGACATCCTCGATGCGATCGATGAGCTGAACCGCTCCGAACCCAGCCTGGGCATCGCCGTCCGCGTCGGTATCAACACCGGCGAGGCGCTCGTCACGCTCTCTGCTCGGCCCGAGCTCGGAGAAGGCATCGTCACCGGTGATGTCGTCAACAGCGCCAGTCGGCTCCAGGCGGTCGCGCCGGTGGGAAAGGTCGTGGTCGGCGAGCAGACGTACCGCACGACGGCTCGCGTCTTCGACTACGAGGCGCTGCCGCCGGTCGAGGTCAAAGGGAAGTCCGAGGCGCTGCTCGTCTGGCGGGCCGTCGCGCCGCGCGCTCGCTTCGGGATCGACGTCGAGCGCGGCGCGTTCTCGCCCTTCGTCGGCCGGGACGACGAGGTCGAGGTGTTGAAACGCACGTACGGTCGCTGCGTCCGCGAGTCGTCGGTCCAGCTCGTCACGATCACCGGTGAACCGGGCGTGGGCAAGACTCGCCTCGTCGAGGAGTTCTCCAACTTCATCGAGGGGCTCCCGGATCTCGTTTCCTGGCGGCAAGGCCGCTGTCTGCCGTACGGCGACGGCATCACGTTCTGGGCGCTCGGAGAGATCGTCAAAGCTCAGGCCGGGATCCTCGAATCGGACGGCACAGACGAGGCGCGACAGAAACTCGGCATCGCGATCGAGGAGGCCGTCGAAGACGAGTCCGACCGGGAGTGGATCCTCTCGCAGACCGCGCCGCTCGTCGGGATCGCCACATCGCAACCCAAGGACGCTGCTGACCGATCGGAGTCGTTCACTGCGTGGCGGCGATTGTTCGAAGCCATCGCGACCCGGGGACCCATGGTGTTGGTGTTCGAGGACCTGCATTGGGCGGACGAGGCCTTGCGGGCGTTTCTGGAGCACCTCGTCGACTGGTCCTCCGGCGTGCCGCTGTTCGTCCTCTGCACGGCGCGTCCGGAGCTCTTCGAGCAAGCCGCCGGGTGGGGCGGGGGGAAGCGCAACTCCAACACGATCGCGCTCGGGCCGCTGACGGAGGAAGAGACCGCACGGTTGGTCTCGGATCTGTTGGAGCGTTCGGTGCTTCCGCCGAAGACGCAAGCGCTCGTGCTCGAGCGCGCGGGGGGGAACCCGCTGTACGCAGCCGAGTTCGTGCGGATGGTGAAGGATCGCGGCGTCGTCGGCGACGGCATGGACCTCGCCGGATCCGAAGACGAGATCCCCGTCCCCGATTCCGTGCAGGCGCTCATCGCCGCGCGCCTCGACACCCTCGCCGCGGACAAGAAGTCGTTGCTTCAGGACGCCTCGGTGATGGGCAGGGTCTTCTGGGACGGGGCGGTGGCCACGATCGGCAACCGCCCCGGGCGTGACGTGCATGAAAGCCTTCACGCGCTGTCGGCCAAGGAGCTCGTCAAACCGGCCCGCAACTCGTCGGTGAAGGATCAGCGTGAGTACACCTTCTGGCACGCGCTCGTGCGCGACGTGGCCTACGCACAGATCCCGAGAGCAGGGCGCATCCAGAAGCACCGCGCCGCCGCGGCGTGGATCGAAGGGATAGCGGGAGAACGCATCCAGGACCACGCCGAGCTGCTCGCTCACCATTACCTGGAGGCCTTGAGGATCGCGGAAACCGTCGGCGGCACCGACGACGCGGTCGACCTCAAGCAACGGGCCCGCCAGTTCCTCACACTCGCCGGCGACCGAGCGCTGAACCTCGACGCAGGCAGGGCGGAACAGTACTACCGCAGGGCGCTGGAGTTGTTCTCGCCCGACGACCTCGGCCGGACCCGAGTGCTGGTCTCCGCCGGGAAGGCCGCCTACCACGCTGGCCGCCTCGGCGAGTCGGAACGCGACCTTCGTATGGCGATCGAGGAATGCGACCGGATCGGCGATCGCGTAGGTGCAGCGGATGCCTGGGCCGCGCTGTCGTACCCGCTCCGACAGACGAAGGGACCAGCGCCTGCGTTCGAAACGCTCGAGAGAGCGATCAAGATCTTCGAGGAAGAAGGGAACGACCCAGAGCGCCTTGCGGCTGCGTATGCAGATGCCGCCTACGCGCTGATGCTCGGCGGTCGATCGAGAGAAGCCATCGAATTCGCGGAAAGGGCCTTAACGGCGGCCCGGGACATGCCTCCCGGCGCGCCTCTATATCTAGGCCTCGAGGCGAAAGGCTTCGCTCGATGGGATCTTGGTGACGTCGGCGGTATCGAGGACGCGAAGGAAGCGCTTTCACTCGCCCTCGACCATGGAACCGCAGCCCATGCCGTTCGCATCCAGGGAAACCTGGGAGAATCAATCTGGTTCTCGGAAGGGCCGCGGCAGGCACTGGATTGGGCCCGCGAAGAGGTGGATTTCGCCGCCCGACGTGGTCTAACGAACATGGAGATGGTGGGCAACACGCTCGCCCTCGAGCAGATGTTTGAGATCGGCCATTGGGACGCACTCCTTGAACAAGCCGCAGTCCTGGAACGACATCATCGAAAGACCGGCGCAGCGTGGGCGAGGCTCCTCGCCGGAGTCCTCGCGACCCGGGTCCGGCTGATGCGCGGCCTTGCGCGTGACGCCTCAGCGCTCTTGGGTGAATACCTAGACGAAGTTCGGGAGATTGCGTTTACGACGGTCCTGGCCCAGGTCTTTAGTCTCGCCGCGATGACCGCCGTGTCCGAACAGCGCATCGACGACGTCGCGGCACCCCTGGCAGAACTCGATCGATTGGCGCGGGAACTCTCTGGCATGAGCCAATACGTAGGGATTCAGCTCCCGGACGTCATCCGCTCCTACGTCGCGGCGAACGATATTCGGCGGGCGGAGGAGCTCCTCACGAACCTCGATCTTCCGCCGTTCCCGCGATTCGAACACGCGGTTCTCACGTCCAGGGCGGCCATCGCCGAGGCCCGCCAGCAACTAGAATATGCCGCTCGGTCGTACGTCGATGCCGCCGAGGGATGGAACCAGTACGGGCACGTCGTCGAAGACGCGACGTGCGCCCTCGGCGCCGGACGGTGCCTGGCTCAGCTCGGGAAACCCGACGCCCGCATATGGCTCCAACGGTCGCTGGACATCTTCGGTCGACTCGAGGCGAAACCTCGCATCGCTGAGGCGGAAGCGTGGCTCGAACGTGCCCGTTAGGAGCGGCGGCGGGGCGCATGAGAGCGACCACCGAGGCAAAGTGTCGGCAAGCCGACGGTTCTGGCATCGATCTTCTGATATGACGAAAAGGGCGGCCCCGCAAGATGTCCGCTCGGCACCCGTAATAGAGGGTGCACGTGGGGTCGACGACGGTGTACAGCCGTCGCAGAGAGACGAGGGGTGGGAGATGCGTCGGGAAGTGGGTTCCTTGTTCTCCTCTTCGGTCGTCCTCCGGGCGCTGTCTCCTCAGCTTCATCGGCGGATGGCGATCTGGGGGATCATCAGTTCACTTCTCCTGATCGCCGCTGCTCCACCATCGGCCACTGCCGCCGTGCCCGGCGCCTCCGCGCTGGGGATGGAGATCGTCGGAAGCAACGATCTTGGCGGCCGCGGGTTCAATGGCGATGTCTGGGTTCACAAGCGGGCCGCGTACGTCGGCCAATGGGGGTTCGGTCGAACGGATGGGCCGCGTCACTGTCCATCGGGATCGGCAACCGGCGTGCGGGTGGTGGACGTGTCCGATCCCGCCGACCCGCGGGTCATCGCAACGTTGCAGAACCCGGCAGGGACATCGGCTGAAGACATGCAAGTCATCACCTATACCGGTGGTCCGGCTGCGGGACGGGATATCGCCTTCGTTGGCATCCAGGCGTGTGAACGCGTCAGCGATGCCCCGCGCGGATTGCAGATCTTTGACGTGACCGACCCCGCTCACCCGAGCGAGATCGGATTCTTGTCAACGCCGGCAGTCTTCGGAGTGCACGAGTTCTGGGTAACTCCGCGGAGCGACGGTCGCGTCATAGGCATCCTCGCTGTCCCGTTCTCGATGCTCCGGGACGATCAGAATCCAAAGCGTGGTGATGTGCGGATCGTCGACCTGTCGGATCCTGCGTATCCGGTAGAGCTGAGTGATTGGAGTTCGAACCGCGAAGGGCTGACGTCGAATGCACCGTTCGAGGGGATGGGCTGCACCGTGCTCACCTATGGGCACGCCGCCACCACGAACGCCGCGGGGACGATCGCCTACGTGGCGCACTGGGACCTCGGAACGGTGATCCTCGATATCACCGACCCCGCGGCTCCCAGATATCTGGGCAAGACTCCCTATCCCGCGAATGCGGAGGGTGATGGCCATTCCGGCGATCTGACGGGCGACGAGCGCTACCTCCTGCATACCGATGAGGTCCTTCCGCCTACCGGCGCATGTCCCGGTGCGAATCTCCAACTCGAAAAAGGTTGGGGATACGTTCGCGTCTTCGACGTTTCCGACCCCGCTCGGCCCATCCAGGTAGGGCAGTACAAGACGCCGAACTCCCAGAGCCCATCCAACTTCCGGTCGGGCGACTATACGGCGCACAATCCCGTCGTCGTCGGCAACAAGGCGTACGTGTCGTGGTACTCAGATGGCGTCCGCGTGCTTGACATCAGCGATCCGACGCGGCCGTTGGAGATCGCTCACCTCGTACCGCCGCCGGCAAAAGACCCTCACCACGTGGTGGGGTACGTGACCGAGATCTGGGGCGTCGTCGTTGATGACCGCGGCTGTGTCTTCCTGAGCGACATGAACTTTGGCCTGTACATTGTCCGGGAAACGTCGAATCCAGCGTGCGCGTGACTTCTCAGTGAGCCGGTATTGCGGTCGACGCCGGAACGTTCCAGCGGCTGCTCGAGCCCATCGCACAACGGCCGCGCTTGGTGACGTCGGCGGCACACCTGGAGGAGCAGCGCCCCCAGCCCCCCATACCTCACCACC
>JBBDRM010000034.1 GCA_040905475.1 Actinomycetota bacterium | reverse complement strand
CGGAATCTGTCAAGCGGTTTGAGACAGTCGCCCGGTTCTTCAAACTGAGCGGATCACCTCCTTCTGTGGCTCGTTGATCCAAGCGGCCGTGGGCAGCTTCGGCGCGATCGGCTCGCGACCGAAGCGTTCGGGATGAGCCGCGTAGGCGGCGTTGAGCGTGTCTTGGCGCGCCGCGCGGATCTGCGGTGCCGTGCCGAAGTGAACCGAGGCCGGCGTGTGCCAGCCGATCGCCGAGTGCCGGTGCTCGTGGTTGTAGTGGCTGAAGAACCACGCGCAGAACTCGCGAGCATGACCGATGCTGTGGAAGTGCTCGGGGAACTCCGGGCAGTGCTTGAGCGTCTTGTAGTTCGCTTCGATGTACGGGTTGTCGTTGGAGCAGCGCGGCCGACTGTGGCTGCGCTCGACGCCGAGGACGTGGAGCAGCTCGGCCACCGTCTTCGATGTCATCGGTGCGCCGCGGTCGGCATGCAGCGTCAGCGTTCCCGCCTCGATGCCCTGGCGTGCGACCGCTTCGGCGATGAGACGCTCGGCGAGCTCGCCCGACTCGACGGTCGCCACGAGATGCCCGGGCACGTAGCGGCTGAAGATGTCGATGATCGAGTACAGCGGGTAGTACAGGCCGCGGCGCGGGCCGCGCAGCATCGTGATGTCCCACGACCAGACCTCATTGGACCCATGGGCCACGAGCTCGGGCTTGGTGCGCGGCGGATGGCTGGCCTGGGCTCGCCGCTCCCTGACCTCGCCGTGGGCCCTGAGCAGGCGGTACATGGTCGACATCGAGCAGTGATAGCGGTCCTCGTCGAGCTCGCGCGCCCACACTTGCGGCACGGCGAGATCGATGTAGTCGCCCGAGTGCAGCACGTCCATCACGCCTCGTCGCTCACTGGGCGACAGCGCGTTGGCCGGTGTGCGTCGCGGTCGCGGCGGCCGTGGTGTCACCGGTCGTCGTTGCCGATACAGGGTCGCGCGCGACTTACCCATCAACGCGCAGGCGCGCGTTGTGGCCATCAGCGGCTCGAGCTCGGTCACGGCCGCATCGATCACGACTTCGACCTCGGCTCGTCGGGCGCCGCGCTCTCGGAGAGCGCTTCCAAGAGCGCGTGCGCTTTTCCCGTGATCTCCAAGGCGAGCTTGGTGCGCTCGAGATCTCGCTCGAGGCGAGCGTTCTTGCGTCGCAGCCGCTCGATCTCGACCTGCTCGGGACTGCGACGAGGCCGTCCCTTGGCAGCCAGGCCTTCCAACGCACCCGCGTCGCGGGCCTTGCGCCACTCGGCGATGTGCGAGGAGTACAACCCTTCGCGGCGCACGAGGGCCGCTCGGGCGCTCGGATCGCTCATCGAATCGAGCTGCTCGAGGATCGCCAGCTTGTACTCCGGGGTGAACGTCCGCTTCTTCGGTCGCGCCGCCGGGTCCTTCTCCGACACCTGTCCATTCTGGCCATGCGTTGCCAACGTCGTCTTCGTCATCTTCTCCCGTTCTTCCTCGCCCTACTTCAAATCTCAGACGAGGGCTCTTGTCTCACGCGATGCTGACAGAGAGGG
>JBBDRM010000033.1 GCA_040905475.1 Actinomycetota bacterium | reverse complement strand
CGGGCTGACGAGCACGACAACACCCGAGGGGGCGCGGACAGGTTCCTCATCCTGCGCGCATGAGCGGCTGCGGGATGTGCGTCTCCGTAACGGAGATATTGCAGTTGCGTGACGGTTCGGTCCCGGTCCTGGCCTGAGCGAACGAGAGCAGAAGTCGCAGGGTGTCTCGGTAGGAGGCGATGGTGCGGGGACTGGCGTTGCGTTGGCTCATCAGGCGTTCGGTGAAGAACGCCTGAACGGTCGGGGCGAGCAGGCTCATCGCTGCTGCTCCCATCGGTCGAGGCGTGCGGCGGCGAGCCCGAGAAGCTCTGGGCTGATGCGAAGATTCCTTGTTACCCCGCGTCGGCGAGGGGGTTGAGGGTGACGTCGTATCCCATCTTGCGTAGCTGATCGAGGGCGCGGTTCTTGGCCTTGTCGGGGTTGAGCCGGGTGTAGAAGTCGTCGCCGGGATCGCAGTAGAGCGTGCCGGTGCTCAACATGTTCCAGATGGCGATGAGCATGGCGTGTTCGACGGCGACGATGGCCTTGACGGGTCCCCGGCGTGTTGCGATGCGCCGGTACCTGGCTGAGTAGTAGGTGGGCGCGGTCAAGCGGCTGACATTGCTGCGACTCCGAGGGCGCCTTTCAGGTAGGGATTGCCGGGCCGAGTGTGCGTGGACTTGATCCGCCCGGCGGACTCGTTGCTCCCTGGGGTGGTCCCCGCCCACGACGCGAGGTGTCCCGCGCTGGGGAACCGGCTCATGTCCGCTCCGGTCGCGTCGGCGACACCGGTGGAGATCCCGGGGATGGTGACGAGGAGGTCCCGGGCACCGCGAAAGGGTTCGATCATCACCTCGATGCGGGCGGTGAGCCCGTCGATGGCCGCGGTGTGCTGGTCGATGAGGTCGAGGTGGAGCCGGGCCAGGAAGGCGTGGTGCGCACCGAACCGGCCGGTGAGGGCTTCGGTGAGCTCGGGGATCTTGGACCGCATCCGTCGTCTGGCCAGATCGGCCAGCTGTGCCGGGTCGCGTTCGCCGGCGATCAGGGCGGCGAGCATGGCCCGGCCCGACACGCCGGTGATGTCACTGGCGACCGAGGACAAATTGATGCCGGCATCCTCGAGGAGCTTCTCGAGTCGTTGGATCTCCCGGGCGCGATCGCGGGTGATCGCGGTGCGGGTGCGTGTCAGGTCTCGCAGGGCGGATCGGTTCGGGGCGGGACGAACGATCCACGCACGAGTCCATGAGCGCCGAGACCGGCGAGCCAGGCCGCGTCGGAGACATCGGTCTTGCGGCCAGGGAGGTTCTTCACGTGACGGGCGTTGACGAGCATGGGGGGTGTCAGATGGTCTGTGTAGGTGCTCCTCATCCAGGGAGGTAGGGCGCGGTCAGGCGATCATTGCAACGGTGTCAGCGTAGACCTCTGCGGGGGTGCGCCAGCCGAGGACTTGCGGGGGCGGCCGTTCATCTCGGCGGCGACGTGGTGGAGCTGGTCTCGGCTGATCTTGTCGAGATCGGTGCCCTTCGGGAAGTACTCGCGGCGTCGAAGCGATTGCCGATGCTGCTGTAATGCCCCGACCTCCGCTGGGC
>JBBDRM010000032.1 GCA_040905475.1 Actinomycetota bacterium | reverse complement strand
CGCTGAGGACGTCGAGGCCTTCGCGCTTCAACGTCGCCGCCGTAACTCCGTCTCCGGACACGAGCCGGCCGGTGAACGCGCCGTCGTAGATCGCGCCGCAGCCGCAGGACGGGCTCCGGGCCTTGAGTACCGCGAGCCGCGCACCGCTGCGCCGGGCGGCGGCGAGCGCGGCTTCGGCGCCGGAGAGGTAGTTCGCGGTGACGTCCTCGCCGTCCACGTTGACGACGCGAGCGTTCCCGTCGAGCACGTCGCCGCCTGCGCCTCCGTGGATCTCGGCCTCCGGCCGCGGCACCGGGAGCCCGCCGGCGACCTCGGGACAGACGGTGACCGCCCGGCCCTCGGCGATCAGCTTGAGCGCCCATGTGCGCGTCTTCGCCTCGGCGGCGTGCGTGCACGGGATCCCGGCGAGACAAGCCGAAAGCAAGATGGGTTCTGCTTCGGGGAGTTTCACGGTGTCCATGAGCCGGCGCCCGGCTCCCAGTCGTGACCGCAGGCTCGGCACACGTGATGGCCGAGCTGGATCAGAAGCTTGAACGAGCCGCAATTGGGGCACTTCTCGGCTTCGTCCTTCCACGCCGGGTGCTCCTCCTGGCAGACCGGGCACACCAAGACTTGCTCACCGTCGATCACGCCGCGCGCCCACGGCGACGGAACGGCTTTGGGAGGATCCGCCTGGACGCGGCCGCATCGGTAACAGGGCACGGCCGACAGTCTAGGACGCGGTCGCGACCTTCGTATTACGAGGAGAGCCGCGCGATCGCTTCGCGCCAGCCGGTCTGGTCGCGCGCCTCGGACGCAGGGACGACCTCTTTCCAGCGCACGATGCCTTCCTTGTCGATCAAGAACGTCCCGCGCAGTCCCGTGCCGCGCTCCTCGTTCAAGACGCCGTAATCGCGCGTGACCCCGCCGTGCGGCCAGAAGTCGGCGACGAAGATGTTCGGGAACCCCTCCGCTTCCTTCCACGCCCTGAGGGCCCAACTCGAGTCGACGGAGATCCCGATCACCTCGGTCTCGTCGTTCACGATATCGGCGTTGACGTCGCGGAACGTGCAGAACTCCGTCGAGCAGACCCTCGAGAACGCGAGCGGGAAGAACACGAGGAGCACGTTCTTGCGGCCGCGATAGCTCGAGAGCTTCGTCTTCCCGCCCTCAGAGTCCCGGAGGTCGAAGTCCGGCGCCTCATGTCCCACCTGCACCGTCATGCCAGCCTCTAGGAGAAGTAGCGCGCGCCGTGGCGAACCATGTGGTCGGCCGTGCGCGTCGCGAACGCCATGATCGTGATCTGCGGATTCACCGTCGGACACCCCGGCAACACGCTTCCGTCGGCGACGAAGAGCCCGGCGACGTCGTGACACTCCCCCCACTGGCCGACGACCGACGCCGAAGGCTCGGCGCCCATCCGCGCCGTCCCGACGGGATGGAACGCGGTGAGGCGCAACGCGCCGGGACGCACGGCCTCCTCCTTCACGTCCTCGAGATCCTTGAGGCTCCTCACGAAGTGCTTCCCGGGGATCCCCGTGTACACGGCGCCTGCGCCCGCAGCGAAGAAGATCTCGGCCACGTGCACCATGCCGCGCACGAGCTTGCGCGTGTCGAGCTTGTTCAGCCGATACGTGACGAGCGGCTCACCGCGGCGCATCCGCCGCACGCGCCCCGAGGACGTGTCCGAGACGAACACGCCGGCCGACGCGAGCTTCGCGGACTGGCCGAGCAACTCCTTCGTGAACAGACCCGACCCCGGCATCGTTCCCGCGCCGATCCCCGGCACCGACGACGTCACCTCGATCATCAGATCGTGCGACTCGTGCCAGTCGTCCACGTAGAACGGCTGCAGCGTCCCTCGCCACGAGTAGACGTCCTCGGGCATCCACGCGCCGATCCCGGCGGCCGGGTGGATGCGCAGGTTCCGTCCCACCTCGCCGGAGCGGTTCCCGATCGCGTTGGCCTGCAGCAGCGCCGGCGAGTGGATCGCGCCCGCCGCGACGACGACGACCTTCGCGTTGACGGTGAGCTGCGCGCGCGGCTCGCCGCTCGACGGGTCGAGCATGCTCGCGACGACCCCACGGGCGCGGCCGTCCTCGACGATGATCCGATCCGCGCGCGTGTGCACGTAGATGCTCGCGCCGTGCTTCTGCGCCCGCGGCAGGTACGAGATGTGCGTCGCCTGCTTCGCGTCCGACGGACACCCGAACGCGCACACGCCGCAGCCACGGCACCCGTCGATGTTCCGGCGGATCGGCTCTCCGTGCAGCCCGAGCGCCTGCACGCCGCGACGGAACACGCGCGCGTTCTCGCCGAGCAGCTCCTCGGGCACCGGCTTCACGTGCAGGATCCGCTCGACCCGGTCGAAGAACGGCCGCATCGACTCGGGGTCGATCCCTTCGATGCCGAACCGGGAGCCCCACGCGTTCAGCACGCGGTCGGGCGTCCGGAAGCACGTTCCGGAGTTGATCAGCGTCGTTCCGCCGACGGCCTTGCCGAGCGGAAGCGGGATCGTCGGAACCCCCAGCGCGATCGTGGAGCCGTTCGCGCGGTAGAACCGCTGGAGCCGCTCCCACGGCGGGCCGGTGAAGTCCTTGCGCGTGAAGTAGCCGCCCTCCTCGAGGACGACGACCGACAGGCCGGCCTCGGCGAGCTCCTTCGCGACGGCGGCGCCCCCGGCGCCCGAGCCGATCACGACCGCGTCGGCCTCTTCGGTGTGATCGCGGTCGATCGCCGGCCACGACAAGACCTCGAGCGCTTCGCCGTCGCGCGGGGGGTCCTTCGTGACGCACGCGTACGTGAAGCCTATGGCGTCCTCCACCGGCGGCGTCGACGCCCACTGGTTCAAACACATGAGCTTGAGGAACGTGAACGTGTTGCGGTGCACTGGTGAGCGGCTCCGCGAGGCGCGGTCGCAGAAAGCCGCCTGCGCTTGGGGCGACAATCGCGAGAATGGGCGCAGATAGCGCGAGAACAGGCCGAGCCAATCCCACAAGCCGATGAGGCGGCTGAACCGCTTGCGAACGATCGGGTCGAAGGTCGCGAGCGCCGCGTCCACACGCTCCGCGACGCCGACGTCCGAGGCTGAGTGCGGGATCGGGCCCCCGCGCGGGATGAGCGCCTCCGCGAACGCCGCCAGTGCCGCGTAGCGGCGCTTGCTCAGCGTGCGGGGCGTCGCCGGCCGCGGGCTGGGGCTTGGAAAGTGCAGGTCCGGCTCGGGTGCCGGCTTCGGACCTGCCTGGGGGATCTGGACCGTCGGATCGACCGCCGGCGTCTGCGCTGTGGGCTCGGACGTTGGGATCGGCGCCGTGGGCTCGTCGCTCATCCGGTCAACAACGCGATCGCGGCGCGCACATCGGGAGCCGCGTCGAGGCTCAACGTCGCCTCCAGCGCACCTCCCGGATCCCCGATCACCCCGGCCGCACCACGGAGGAACTTGTCGCGGACCGCTCGATCGGTCTCCTCGTACGGACGCCCCGGCGCGCCGGCGGGGATCGAGACCTCGGCCGCGTACTCCTCGCCGGTCGTCGTCTCCAGCATGACCCGTGCCGGGAAGCGCATCTGGAAGGCCGCGAAGTCGGCGCCGTCGAGCGTGAGCCCCTCGCCGCCCGAGAAGATCTGCGCCGCATCGATCCCGAGGTCGGAGAGGCCTCCGACCTGCATCGTGAGCTCCGGATTCTGCTCGACCGTGACGCGGTCGTAAACGGAAAGGATCGCGTCCCGGTGCGCAGCCAGCACGTCCGCCGCGAGCGTCGCCGGAGAGATCTCGCCGAGGGTGAGCATCACGCCGTAGGACAAGCCGACCGAGAAATTCACGTCGACCGGCGTCAGGCGCTCGCGACTCCGGTACGGCGTCGCCATCGCCTCCATGCCTGCGGTGAACATGGTGCCTTCGACGCGGATGCGTGCCACATCGTCCGGGGCGAGAGGCCGGCCGTGCTTTCCGGCGAAGGTCTCCCGTATCTCCTCGAGACCGTCGACGGGCGTATCCACGTACGCACAGCCGGGATAGAGCTTGTACGCGAGCGAGTCGGTGACCCAGGCGGAACCGAACCCCGAGAAGACGAACGCGAGCGGTTGTGCCCCGATCTTTCGGAGCATGCCGTTGGGGTCGCCGATGATGTCCTCGGCACCGGTGAGTCCCTCAGCGGCGAGCTCGGCCGCGCGCACGCCCTCGACGAACGGCGAAGAAACCATGAGCGCCTTCGAGTCGGGCCCGAAGAACGCCGGCGAAAGAGGGTACGGCGGCTGTGCCAGCGCGATGCCGATCGCGTGCTGCATCTGGCCGGCGTCGAGCCCGAGGAGCCGTCCGGCGACACAGGCGCCCTCGAGCGCGTGGATGTACGTCCACATCTGGCCGTTGTGCGGACCGAGCAGGAAGGCCGCGCCGAGCCTTCCGCCCACCTCGTTGCCGACGACCTGGGCGGCGAGCACGTCCCGGCCTTTCGCGCCGGTCGCCTCCCCGTAGGCCAGCGCGCCGAGCACGGCCGAGTGACCGGTGTGCCCGGCGAACAGGTAGTCGTCGTAGTCGAACGCCACGGACGCAGCCGCGTTCACGTAGCAGGCGGTGTGTGTGGAGACGCGTTCCCCACCGGGGATGAGCGTCGCTTGGTCGCCGCTCCCCCACCGGCTCGCCGCGCGACGCACGCGCGTCGCCAGCTCGCTCGACGCTCCGGCGAGCACCGCGCCGAGCACGCTCGCGGATTGCAGGCGCGCACGATCGAGGACGCGGGCGGGGACGTCCTCGTAACGAAGGTCCGCAGCCCACGCGGCGATCCGCGCCGCGATGCCGGTCACGGGTTGAACTCCTCCTCGACGGTACCCGTCAGGATCTCTTCGATCGCTTGACGCGGCGTGGACTCCCCCGCCATCACGCTCGCGACCGAGCGTACGATCGGCAGGTCGAGGCGGTACTTCGCGGCGAGCGCGGCCGCGGATCGGGCGTTGTGATACCCCTCGACCGTCGTGTGCATCTCGGCCATCGCCTCATCCGGCGTCATACCTTGCCCGACCAGCCTGCCGAATCGCGCGTTGCGACCGCCCAAGCACGTCACGTAGAGGTCGCCGGCGCCGGCGAGCCCGAGCACCGTTTCGATGCGTCCGCGCATCGCTCGGGCGAGCCGGGCGATCTCGACCAACCCGCGCGAGAAAAGGAACGCCGTCGTGTTCGTCATCGCATCGACGCCGTAGGAGGTGGCCAGACCATCGGCCATGCCGACCGCGATCGCGATCACGTTCTTCAACGCCGCCCCGACCTCGACCCCGACGACGTCGTCCGATACGTACGTGCGGAAGATCGGCGAGGCGAACATCGTGGCGACCCGTCGGACGGCGATGTGATCGTCCGAGGCGCACACGACGGCCGTCGGCACGCCGTTCGCGATCTCCGAGGCGAGCGAGGGCCCGACGACGACGACGACCCGCTTCGGGTCGCCGAGCACGTCGGCCACGACACGCCCGGCCGAGCGCAGCGTCGTCTCTTCCCACCCCTTCGTTGCCACGGCCCACAGGGCCTCGGCCGAGCACGAAGCAGCGGCCTCCCGAACCGTGTGCTCGACCCCTGCGGTGGAAACGGCGAGCACGACCACCTCGGCCTTGGACAGCGGAACGGACCACGCGTCGTGCTCGAAGAGCTCGGCCTCGGGGAACGGGACGCCGATCCCAGGATGGTCCTTCCCGGCCTTGTGGGCCTCGACGAAGGGGGAATCGTGGTCGGTCGCGAGTATCGCGACCTCCTGGCCCGCGCGCTTGAGCTGCACGGCGAGACCCGTGCCCATCGCACCTGCGCCGACGACGGCAAGCATCGATCGGGAGTCTACTGTCCCGGCGCACGCTGGTCGTAGTCGGCGGACCGGGGCGCCCAGGGACCGGTTCGGGTGGGGATGGAGTTTCTCACACTTGGACCGCTCAACACGCCGAAACCGCTACGATGCGCGCACGATGGCGAAGAGAGCCGAATATCTGGGGCCCGAACGCCGGCGTCCGCTCGTCCTCGACGCGGCGCTCGAGATCTTCGCCGAGGGTGGATTCTCCGACGCTTCGATGCAGGCGATCGCCGAGCGGGCCGCGGTCTCCAAGGCGGTGCTCTACGACTGCTTCCCCGGCGGGAAGCAAGAGATCTACAACGCGCTCCTCGAACGCGGCGAGCGCACCTTCATCGAGCACATGACCGCCACGCTAAGCCGCACCGCGAAGCTTCCGGTCGACGAGGGCCTGTACGAAGGGATCTCGGCGTTCCTTGAGTACGCCGAGCTCCACCCCCATTCGTTCCGCGTGATCTTCGGCGACGCGGGCACGCGGGACCTCGAGGTGGTCAAGAGCGCCGAGCGAACACGCGAACGCATCATCGAGATGCTCGGCGCTCGCACGCGGGACGTGATGCGCCGCGCCGGTGCCGATGACTTCCCGCTCTACGACATCTTCCCGCGAGCGATCGTTGCGGTGGCCGAGGAGATGGCCCGGTGGCTGATCCGCAGCCCGGGGGTCGCGCGCGAGCCGGCGGTGCAGGTCGTCGTCACCTGGATGATGAAAGGTTTCGAGAAGCTCATCCCGAACGAAGCTTGGCGCGGCCCCCGCTCCGTCTGACCGCCACCCTACGCGGCCGAGCCGAGGAAGTCCTTGACCAGCTCGTGCGTGGTATCCGGGTGCTCGAACTGGGGCACGTGTCCGCAGTCGTCGATGACGAGGCTACGGGCGGACGGCAGAACCCGCTCGACGTGGCGCGAGAATCCCGAGGGAACGAGCCGGTCGCGGTCGCCCCACAAGAAGAACGCCGGCGTCTCGAGGCGCTCCAGGCGAACCCAGAAGCCGCGGTCGCCCGCCGGCTCGTCGAGGTAGATGTTGCGCATCGACGCGTAGAGCGCTGCGCGGCCGCGGGGGTTCCGGAAGACGCGGAGGAACTCGTCGGCGCCGGCCTCGTACCAGGACATCGGCAGGCGCTCGGGACGAGCGAACATCGCACGGACCGACCGCACCACGAGCCGGTGCGGCAGCCGATGCGGCAAGAAGCCGAGCTCCGGCCTGAGCAGTCGCACGATGGGGACGAACTCGCGACGCTTGATGAAAGCGACCGCCGGACACAGAAGCGTGAGGCTCCGAACCCGATCGGGTGCGTGCAAGGCGACCTCGAGCGAGATCCTCCCGCCCATCGAGTTCCCGATGAGGTGCGCGCGGTCGATCTCGAGCGCATCCATGAGGTCGAGCGTGAACCGTGCGAAGGTCGGCGCGTCGTAGCGCGCGAGCGGCTTCGCCGTGTCGCCGTGCCCGAGCAGGTCGGGAGCGATTACGCGATGTCGTTTCGAAAGGGCGAAGAGCGTGGGCAGGAACGAAGCCTTGGTGGCACCGAGACCGTGGAGAAGCAGCACCGGATCTCCGCGTCCGGCTTCCAGGATGCTCACCGGAAGGCCGCCTGCGATGACGGCACGGTCGGTCGGCGCCTCGGGAGGCCGTGGGATGATCGGCTCGAACATCGACTCCAGGCGAAGAGCCAGTCCGAGATTGCCCCGTACGGTCACGCGGCCGGCCAGGAAGGCCTCCGCTCCGGTGATGAGTCCCGTGTTGACGTCGACCAGGGTCTGGGCGTCCGAGGAGATCACGGCGTCCGGACGATCGGTTCCGCCGATCCCGACGGTGAGCCTCCCCTCCTGGACCCGCAGGGTCCAGCGCTCCTCCGGCGTGGCGAGCACCACCGACGCCGTCAGATCACGCGCCCGGTCGAGCCGGACGCGACCCGTCATCTCCAGCAGAAGCCGGCCGAGCTCGACGGTGGAGCGATGCTCCGCGTGCGCCATACCATTTCAACGCTAGCCGACCCATCGAGGGAACGCCCCCATCATCCGGAGGGTTCGTCCTCGGCCGAAGGGACTAATGGGACCGCAGCGGTTCCTGTAGGAGACTGTTCCCGAGCCGCCGGCAGGAGAGCACTGAGAGGAACCGGACCGCGAGTCCTACGCCTAGACAGCGCTCCTGCCGGTCGCTGGGGAGATGGACGGCTGGTGGGGTGTCGTGCCTCGAGCACTGATCCATTAGGTCGCTGCTGGTCTCCTCTGGCTCAACCGTCCGGTCCTTCCCCGGAAGGGAGAGCACCGTGAAGTTCCTTGGCATCGACTGGGCCGAGGCACACCACGACCTGTGTCTGGTGGACGAGCCGGGTCGCGTGCTGGCCAAGGATCGGATCCCCGACGGCATCGAGGGCGTCGCGAGGCTGCATGTCATCGTCGCCGACCACGTCGGTGATGACGAAGAGCTCGCGATCGGCATCGAGCTCGATCGTGGTCTGCTTGTGGGTGCGTTGGTCGCGGCGGGCTACGACGTCTACGCGATCAATCCGCTGTCGGTCGACCGTTACCGGGATCGGCATTCCACCTCGGGCGCGAAGTCCGATCCTGGCGACGCGAAGCTGCTGGCCGACATCGTGCGCACCGACCGGCACACCATCGCCGCGTCGCCGGCGACTCCGATCTCTCCGAGGCGATCAAAGTCCTGGCCAGGGCGCATAAGGACCTGATCTCCTCCCGGACGCGCCAAGCCAACCGCCTGCGCAACCAGCTGCGCGAGTTCTATCCAGCGGCGCTGGATGCGTTCGGTTCGGATCTCGCCGACCGCGACGCACTCGCCGTGCTCGAGCGCGCGCCCTCGCCGAGGCTGGGACGGCGTCTGTCGGAAAAGCAGATCGCCGCGGCGCTTCGTCGGGGCGGACGTCAGCGCAACGTCGCCAAGCGTGCGGCGGAGATCGCCGAGGCGTTGCGCTCGGAGCAGCTCCAGGCGCCGGCGGTGCTGGCAGACGCCTACGCTGCGGCGGTGCGGTCGAACGTCGCGGTGCTGCGCGAGATCGTCGAGCAGGTCGCCGTGATCGAAGGGCAGCTGCAAGCCTCTTTTAGGAGCCACCCGGACGCCGAGATCTACCTCAGTCTCCCAGGACTCGGCGATGTCCTCGGCGCCCGGGCGCTTGGCGAGTTCGGCGACGACCGGACCCGCTACACCGATGCTAGAGCACGCAAGGCCTACGCAGGAACCGCGCCCATCACCAAAGCCTCCGGAACAAAAAGAGTGGTGCTGGCTCGGTTCGCCCGCAACACCCATCTCGCCGACGCCTGTCACTTGTGGGCGTTCGCGTCGCTGACACGCTCACCCGGAGCCCGCCGCTACTACGACACCCTCCGAGCCCGCGGAAAGACACACCACAAATCGCTCCGCCAGCTCGCGAACCGGCTCGTCGGCATCCTCGACGCGTGTTTACTCAAGCAAGAGCTCTACCGCGAAGACTTCGCTTGGCCCACCTCGCAGGAGGTCGCCGCTTGACAGCTTCCAGACGTGGGATGTCTAGGCGCTCCAGTATTCGAGAGCATCATGCGGATTCTGAAACGCAGAGTAGAAGACAGATGGCCTTACGGCGAGCACTTGCGCGTTCGAGCCATGCGTCTGCCCGTCCGACTGAGGAAGCGCCTTGTTTCTAGGGGCGAGAAGTGACCCCCAAGACTCGCGAAAGCGAGTCTCTTCTTGTGCGCGCGGAACGAGCTCAAGGCCCCGCTGAAAATCCTCGTTCACGAAACGCGGTCGTTCTAAACTTGATACTCGAAGAGAAGTTCTTAGATCGGAGTGCTCATGAGCTCAAACAAGCAACAGAGAAAACCCAAGCCGGTCGACGATGCGGACCGGCTGCTTGCGCCGGAGAACTTCGCTGAGCTCAACAAGTACTTCTACATGATGAAGCCGTTTCAGTACTTCGACATGCGCCTAAAGCTGCTCATGTTGATGACGAAGCCCGACGACATCGATCCCATCTTTGCCCAAGGGCTCACGGTCGGTGGTCTCAAGGTCTATCGGGAGGAGGAAGGCGAACTGGGCGATGAAGACAGCGATCGATACAAGAAGTTCGTCGTTGTGGATGCAGCCTTCTTGCTTCATCACGTCAGCGAGACGCTGCTCCGAATGTACCTTGTCCATGAGGCGATGCCGCGGTGCCCATGGCTCGAACTCTCACGCGAGCGAAACTTCGCTAGATTCAAGTCGAAGTTGAAGAAGCGTTTCGTTGATCTCGACTTCGATGAGGCGCGGGCTCGGCTCCCGCGTCTGTTCTACGGACATGAGAAGCGCGAGGATTTTTCCGGTCCACCGATGCCAGAGGCAGAGTGGAACGATGGTCCTGCGAACATCGAGTCGTTCCTTCGCTACCTCGCGCGTCTGCTGCTCGACGATGCAAACGTGTACAACGCCGCGAAACATGGACTCGCGCTGATGGCCGGCGAGTCGATGTTCAAGCTCGGAGACGGAAAGATCGTAGGAGCCGAGGGACCGTCGATCATGTTCCTCGAAGTCCTGAAAACCGCCAACGGCGGGTCGCGTTGGAATCAAAGCACGAAGTGGGTGAACATCGATGAGGCTCTCCCCTTCGTTGCGATGGCTAATGAGTTGTTCAAGCAACTCTGGAACGTGGCACGCCTCCGCTATGTTGGCGGCGAAGGAATCAGAATCGGTCTCTTCGCGAAGCCCAAAATAAGCGACATCATCAAGCGAGCGTTCGTCACTGACGACTTGAAGATGGAGCTGCTCTACTACGTCGACGCCGAGGAGCCAGCCGAGGTCTGATCGGCGCAAGAATTCAGCTTCCCCTTGAATCGAACGTACGTTCTCTCTATCATCGAAGCAGCGCGTTACGGCTCCGTGCCGACGATGTCGCACCCGATCTGTATTCTGCTGAGCGGTCGTGAACGTGCGCGCAGAGGAGTCACATGAACGAAAACCAATACAACAAGATCGTTAGCTTGATTTGGGGAATCGCTGACGACGTACTCCGCGACCTCTTTGGTAGAGGCAAGTACCGCGATGTCATCTTGCCGATGACCGTGCTCCGCCGTCTCGACGCTGTTCTTGAGTCGACGAAGCAGGCGGTACTCGACATGAAGGCCAAGCTCGACAAGTCGCGGATCACGAACCAAGATGCCGCCCTCAGGCAAGCTGCCGACCAGGCGTTCTACAACACGTCGAAATTCACGCTGCGCGACCTTCGTTCCCGCGCAAGCCAGCAGCAGCTCCGCGCCGACTTCGAGGCATACCTCGATGGATTCTCTCCGAACGTGCAAGAGATCCTCGACAACTTCGAGTTTCGTAACCAGATTCCGAAACTATCGAAAGCGGACGCACTCGGTTCTTTGATCGAGAAGCTTCTCGATCCCTCGATCAACTTGAGCCCGAATCCGGTACTCAATCCAAATGGTTCAGAAAAGCATCCGGGTCTCGACAACCATGGGATGGGCACCGTGTTCGAGGAGTTAATACGTCTCTTCAACGAAGAGAACAACGAAGAGGCAGGTGAGCACTGGACCCCGCGCGATGCCGTCAAGCTCATGGCGCGACTCATCTTCATGCCTATTGCGGACAAGATTGAGTCTGGCACTTACCTTCTCTATGACGGTGCGGCGGGAACGGGCGGCATGCTTACGGTGGCCGAAGACACTCTTCGCGACTTGGCTTCGCAGCACGGAAAACAAGTCGCAACGCATTTGTACGGCCAGGAGATCAACGCAGAGACCTACGCAATCTGCAAGGCGGATCTGCTACTCAAGGGTGAAGGTGAAGCGGCTGACAACATCGTGGGCGGTCCCGAGTACTCAACTCTTTCGAACGACGCCTTTCCGTCCCGCGAGTTCGACTTCATGCTTTCGAATCCCCCGTACGGCAAGAGTTGGAAGACGGACCTGGAACGCATGGGAGGCAAGACTGGAATCAGGGACCCGCGGTTTCTGATCGAACGTTTTGATGACCCTGAGTACTCTCTAATCACTAGATCGAGCGACGGTCAGATGCTCTTTCTGGCAAACCTGCTGTCGAAAATGAAGACGAAAACGAAACTTGGGAGTCGGATAGCTGAAGTACACAATGGCTCATCCCTTTTTACCGGGGATGCGGGTCAAGGAGAGAGCAACATCCGTCGCTGGATCATAGAAAGCGATTGGCTTGAAGCAATCGTGGCGCTACCCCTAAACATGTTCTACAACACGGGCATCGCGACGTACGTCTGGGTATTGAGTAATCGCAAGGCTGAGAATCGCAAAGGAAGCGTGCAATTGATCGACGCCACGCGCTGGTACAAGTCTCTCCGAAAAAATCTTGGAAAGAAGAACTGCGAATTAGCGCCCGAGGATATTGATCGCATTACCAGTACCTTCATGGATTTCAAAGAAACCGAGGAGTCTAGAATCTTCCCCAATGAAGCTTTCGGGTACTGGAAAGCTACCGTTGAACGACCGCTGCGGGTGAAGGGCATCGATACGGAACGTGCATACACACCGAAGGAGATCAGGGTGTTAAGAGAGACTGGGGAGCGGGATGAAGCCGCGCCTCCAGTAATAAAGAGGATTCACAAGCCTGGCAAGGTCGAACCTGATCCCATTCGAGGTTTGTTTGAAGCCACGATCGCAGGCAAGCTGAGTGTGGTCGAATACGAACCGGACAACGACTTGCGTGATTCGGAGCAAGTTTCATGCCTTGAAGAAGGCGGGGTCGAAGCATTCCTTCGCCGCGAAGTGCTTCCTCATGACGCTAAGGCCTGGTATGACTCGGCAAACGTCAAGGTGGGCTACGAAATCCGCTTTGCTCGCTACTTCTATAAGCCGCAACCTCTCCGCACCCTCGAGGAGGTTCGGGCCGACATCGTCGCGTTAGAGAAAGAAACCGAGGGACTTCTTGACGAGATCGTCGGGGAAGACCTGCGATGATCCGAACCATCAAGCCCTATCCCGTCTACAAAGACTCGGGTTCGCCGTGGCTTGGGAGAGTGCCTGAGCACTGGGAAATATGGCCGGTCCGGAGACTGTTCCGAGCCGTGACGAGACACGATGTCGACGGTACTGAACCTAAGATGTCAATGTCTCGCCATCACGGTCTGATTCGCAGCGCTGCGCTTGGTAAGGCGGGCTCAACGGCGCAATCGGTCGCGTTCTCGGTTGCCCATCCTGGCGATTTGGTAATGAATAAGTACCAGGCACACGCCGGATTGTTCGCGTGCGCGGTGGAGCGCGGGCTCATAACTGCGAACTATTCAGTGTTCGCTCCCACGGCATCTGCGAATACTGCTTTCTACGCCAGCCTCTTCGCGTCGGAACCCTACAAAGCCGCCTTTCTTGCTGAGAGCTACGGTGTAGGCGACGGCATGATGCCCCTATATACAAAGGCATTTTATCGTGTCCCTTCGGTGGTGCCCTCGCCCAGTGAGCAACTGAATATCGTCCGGTTCTTGAACCACTTGAGGCATCGGATTGAAAGTTACATCCGCGGGAAAAGGCAGTTGATCGCGCTATTGAACGAGCGCAAGCAAGCCATCGTTTATCGCGCGATCACGCGTGGTCTAAGCGGTTCTAAACACCTGCGACCTATGCTGTCGACGCCGGTATTTGGAATTAGCGCTGAATGGGACACTGCGCGACTCTGGACCCTTGCCCGAATTCGTTCCGAGAGAAATGCCTCTGGTCTGGATCTTCTTTCGGTCTTTCTTGGCAGAGGCGTGATCCGTTATGGCGAAGGAGGAGGGCAAGTCCACAAACCGAGTCTCGACCTGTCCAACTACCAGGTTGTTCACGCCGGCGATCTGGTTCTCAACAATCAGCAGGCCTGGCGGGGGTCAGTTGGAGTTTCCGCATATCACGGAATAGTCAGCCCAGCCTACGTTGTACTCGCTCTGAGCAGTGGTCTTGATCGACGTTACGCGGACTATCTGTTCAAGTCGCGGGTAATGGTCGCTCAGTTTGTAACGTCATCCAAAGGTGTCGGCGATATCCAACGCGACATCCATACGCCGTGGCTCAAGAACGTCCGAGTGCCTCTTCCTCCGTTACCGGAACAGACAGCGATCGCCTCACATCTTGATCGCGCATTCGAGAAGCTGGACCGCCAACTATCTTTTTGCGAACGAGAGATAGAACTGCTTCGAGAGTATCGGGATCGTCTTATTGCCGATGTCGTCACCGGCAAACTCGACGTTCGCCAGGCGGCAAAGGAACTGCCCGAAGCGTTGGACCAGCCGAACCATGCGCTGGAGGACGATGAGGACGAGAATCTCGGCGAGCTTGAAGAGGGCCTGGAAGAGGTCTCGGCATGACGACGGATACAAGCGAGAAGGGGCTTGAGACTCTCATCGTCGAATTCATGACATCAACGCATGGCGGTTGGTGGCTCGGCGATCCGCGAGACTACGACCGTGAACACGCCCTAGACCTCGTCCACCTCAGACTGTTTTTCGGCGACACGCAGCCAACGGTTCTTGAAGCTCTTGACCTCAAGAATGATTCGCCGACACGGCAGAAATTCCTGACGCGACTTCAGGGAGAGATCGCAAAGCGCGGAGTCATCGACGTTCTTCGCCGCGGAATCGACCATGGCGCACATCACATCGACCTCTTCTATGGAACACCCTCACCGGGAAACATCAAGGCCGTTGAACGTTTCGAGGAAAACCGATTCAGTGTTACTCGACAACTTCGTTACAGCCGAGACGAGACACAGCTTGCTCTCGACCTTTGCCTCTTCATCAACGGCCTTCCCATCGCGACCTTCGAGTTGAAGAACAATCTGACGAAGCAAACCGTCGAGGATGCTGTTGAGCAATACAGACGCGATCGCGATCCTCGCGAACTTCTCTTTCAATTTGGGCGCTGCATTGTGCACCTCGCGCTAGATGACCAACTGGTGAAGTTCACTACACACCTGCAAGGCAAGCGATCTTGGTTCCTTCCTTTCGATATGGGCTGGCAAGACGGCGCCGGCAATCCCCCGAACCCCGAGGGTCTCAAGACCGACTACCTCTGGAAGAAGATTTTCAGCCCTCACGGATTGACCGACATCCTGGAGAACTACGCACAGGTGGTTGCGGTAAAGGACCAACGAACGGGGAAGAAGAGCTCGACTCAGATCTTCCCTCGGTATCACCAACTCGACGTTGTCAGGCGATTGCTGGCCCACGGTGGCGAGCGCGGGGCGGGCCATCGATATCTGATTGAGCACTCGGCAGGAAGCGGGAAGTCCAACTCCATCGCGTGGCTCGCGCATCAGTTAATCGGGTTGGAGCGCAAAGATAGGAAGGTTTTCGACTCGATAGTCGTCGTAACAGATCGCGTCCTTCTGGACCAGCAGATTCGCGACACCATTAAGCAGTTCGCTCAAGTCAGTTCAACGGTCGGACATGCCGAGCGATCCGGCGACCTGAAGAAGTTTCTCGCCGGAGGAAAGAAGATAATCATTACGACGGTTCAGAAGTTCCCCTTCGTCCTGGACGACATCGGCAAGGAGCACCGCGAGCGAACGTTCGCCATCATCATCGACGAAGCACACTCCAGCCAGGGAGGCAAGGCCTCGGCTGCAATGAGCACCGCACTCTCCGAGGTTGGTGCCGAAGAACAAGACGAAACCGTCGAGGACAAGATCAATCGGATCATGGAAGCGCGCAAGATGCTTCCGAACGCAACTTATTACGCGTTCACGGCGACGCCGAAAAACAAGACGCTTGAGCTATTTGGCGAGCGCAAGCCGGAGAACGACAAGGCGAAACATATACCGTTTCATAGCTACACGATGAAGCAGGCCGTGCAAGAGGGTTTCATTCTCGACGTGCTTAAGAGCTACACGTCGGTGAACAGCTACTACAAGCTGGTGAAGACGGTTGAAAGTGACCCGGAGTTTGACGCGCGACGGGCCAACAAGAAGCTCCGTCGTTACGTCGAGAGCAACGATCATGCCATCCGCTTGAAGTCGGAAATCATGGTCGATCATTTTCACGACCAGGTTCTTGCGCTGAACAAGATCGGTGGCCAGGCCCGCGCTATGGTCGTTACAAGTGGCATCGAACGCGCGATCCAGTACTACTTTGCTTTCCGCGACTACTTGGGGGAACGGAAGAGCCCGCTCAAGGCGATCGTTGCGTTTTCCGGCGAGCACGAGTTCAGAGGAACCAAGGTCACGGAAGCGTCTCTAAATGGGTTCGCAAGCCGAGACATCGCAGACCGAATTCAGCAAGATCCGTACCGCTTCCTCATCTGCGCAGACAAGTTCCAAACGGGCTACGACGAGCCGTTGCTCCACACGATGTACGTGGACAAGCCCTTAAGCGGCGTCAAGGCTGTGCAGACGTTGTCGCGCTTGAACAGAGCGCACCCCCAGAAATACGACGTGTTTGTCCTTGACTTCATGAACGACGTCGAGACGATCGAAACCGCCTTCGCTCCCTATTATCGAACGACGATCTTGAGCGACGAAACCGACCCGAACAAGCTTCATGACATACGAACTGAGTTAGATCAAAGGGAAGTGTATTCGCAAGTGCAGGTTGACGAGTTCGTCAGCCTCTATCTGGGCAACGCCGACCGCGATCAACTCGACCCGATCCTCGACGCTTGCGTTGCAACCTACAACGAGCAACTCGACGAGGACGCGCAGGTCGAGTTCAAAGGCAAAGCCAAGACCTTCACGCGAACTTACGGATTCTTGGCCGCAGTCCTTCCCTTTTCGAACGCTGACTGGGAAAAGCTCTCGATATTCCTCAACTTCCTCGTTCCGAAACTTCCCGCGCCCAAGGAAGAGGATCTCTCTCGCGGCATCATCGAGACGATCGACATGGATAGCTACCGAGTCGAGAGGAAGGCGGCCATGAAGATCGTGCTACCCGATGAAGATTCAGAGATAGGACCCGTGCCGACCTCTGCCGGCGGGCGGAAGCCAGAGCCCGCGATCGACACGCTGTCTAACATTCTCAAGGCGTTCAACGACCAGTTTGGGAACATCGAGTGGAGCGATACCGATCGAGTCCAACGGCTAATTACGGAAGATATCCCTTCGAGAGTCGCGGCAGATCGTGCCTACATCAACGCGCAAAAGAATAACGACAAGCAAAACGCGCGCATCGAGCACGACAAGGCGCTCGGGCGCGTGATGAATGCAGTCCTCAAGGACGACACCGAGCTCTTCAAACAGTTCAGCGACAACGAATCGTTCAAGAGGTGGTTGTCTGATTCAATCTTCGCCGTGACCTACGACACCAGCGGCAAGGAAGCTTCGTGAGGGCAGTCCAAACCGAACGGCAATTCAGTGACGCGCTGGGCCTTGAAGGCCAGAGTCGTCAGCAAGCGAGCGGACTCCCATGAGAAAGAGGAAGACCCGATGACGCCCGCACCCAAGAAGGCTGCCGGCAAGGGCGACGTGGCGTCGAGCACGGGAGCATTCGATGACGCCCGTGCAATACTTTCGCTGTCCAGTGGAGCGATCTTCCGCATGGTAGACCTCCACGTTCATACTCCCGCGTCACCCGACGTGAACGCAAAGTGGAAGGATGCCAAGCCTTCAGATGTTGTCGAACACGCTCTCAAGAAGGGAATCGATGTCATCGCGGTTACCGACCACAACTCCGCCGACTGGTGCGACTCCGTCCGGGAAGCGGCTAAAGGGACCCAACTGGCAGTGTTCCCGGGCGTTGAGATCTCCACTAGTGAGGGGCACCTTCTCGGAATCTTTGACCCAAAGACTGCTGCCCAGACGATCAAGGAACTCCTGATTCGCTGTGGCATCTCGCAGGCGGATTTCGGTAGGCCTGAAGTCCTAGCGTCTGGTCGTATCGACGAGATCGCTAAGAAGGTAGAAGAAGCAGGCGGTCTCGCGATTGCCGCGCACGTGGATCAACCAAAAGGCTTCTGGAGAATGACCGAGGGATCTCGAACTCGGCGCAACCAGATCTACGCTTCGCCAAACATTGTTGCGCTTGAAGTTGTGACCGCTGAGGCGTTGGAACAATTTCGAACGTTAGATGTTGGAGATGCGAGGCGGTTGCCGTGCATCCAAGGATCTGACTGCTGGCCAGAGAACAGCGACTCACACCACGTCGACGGGATCGGGGGCCGGTACTGCTTAATCAAGATGGATGACCTGTCGGTTGACGCATTGCGTCAAGCGCTCCTCGACCCGGCTCTTCATGTCTGTCTAGCGTCTCAGACCAGAGTCGAGCCGTCCGCGGTGATCGAGGGAGTCTCCGTAACCGGGGGCTTTCTTGACGGGCAGCGCTTCCGTTTCAACGACAACATCAGTTGCCTAATAGGAGGGACGGGCGCGGGCAAATCGCTCACCCTTGAACTCATTCGATTCGCTCTCGACCAACAGACTCCCGCGGCGGTTCTTCCGAACATAGCGGACGATGTGAACCTGCTCCTCGGCTTTGCCATGGGAGACGCGGCAAACGTTCGGGTCCTTGTTAGAAAGAGCGGCGAGCGGTATCTGGTCGAAAGAGCTTGGCAGGCCGGCGAAGCCTCCGACCCAGTCGTGTATCGCTTGGGCGAGAACGATGTTGAATTGGTGGATGGACCTGTTCATCTACCTAGCTTCTTACCAATCAAGGGGTTCAGCCAAGGCGAAGTAATTGAACACGCACGCGAGCCACTGGCTCGCCTGTCACTAATCGATGACTTGATCGACACCGATACCGAACGCTCCGCCATCAAGAATTTCAAGTCTCAGCTGAGAGAGAACGCGAAGAGCATCATCGAGACAAGAAAGAAAATTGAAAACGCAACCACGCAGGTGAAAGAGCTCCCAGGTATTCAAGAACAGATCAAAGCTCTCTCTCGCTTCTTTGAGGACCCAAAAGTCAAGGGCCACGCCGGCTGGTACAAAGAGAAGGACGCTTTTCAAAACGCAAGCGACCAAGTCGCCGAACTACTCGGGGCTATCGATGAAGAGTTTCCACATCCAGATTCCGACTGGACTATCCCCGCGGCGACCCCAAACACCGAAGCCATGGGCAAGCTGCGTCGTGTCGAAGAGGACATCGCCAAGGCAAAGGAGAAGCACAAGTCCGCCTACCACAAAGACGTGACTGACCTCATGAAGCAGATTCAAGACTTGCACTCGACGTGGAAGCCACTGTTTGAGAGTGCCGAACACGAGTATCAGCGACTCCTGACGGAGCTCGACACTGACGGCAAGGGTCTTGCCTCGCTGAGCCAGAAGCTAAATCGGCTAAGAGAAAAGGAAACGCAACTCCTTCGGACAGCCAAACAGATGGACGAGAAACTGAGCCCGCAAGTGAAGACCCTCGAACATGAGCGAGAAGGCCTCCTCGACAAGCTGCAGACGGCGCGTCGTGCGATCCGTGGAAAGCGTACCTCTAAGGCAAAGGAACTGACTGACCGCCTTGACGGACGAGTCCGTATTTCCGTGCGTGGAGACGCTGATGACCGGGCCTTCATCGAAGCCCTAAGCGCCATTCGTGTTGGTTCCCATATCCAGGACGGCGAAGTTAAGGCGATGGCGAAACGTCTTCATCCTGTGCCATTCGTGAAGTCGCTCCTAACGCAGGACTTCGACACTCCCGCCCAGGAGTCAGATCTTGCCCAAGGCGTGTTTCAGCGACTACACGAGACCATTCACGAACGCAATCGTCTCGGGGACCTCTACGAACTCCAACTAGTCGATCTCGAGGATGGCGTGCGGATACAGTTCGCTGTTGAGGAACAAGAGTACCGAGACCTGGAAGCCTTGGCCCATGGCCAGAAATGCACAGTGGTGTTAATGGTCGCTCTCGCGCAGGGTGACGCCCCTCTCATCGTGGATCAACCGGAGGATGCACTGCACGCGCCGTGGATTGAGGAATACATAGTCGCGCGCTTGCGCGGCGACCGCGGGGCGCGTCAATGCCTCTTCGCAACCAGAAGCGGAAACGTTCTCGTTTCTGCGGATGCTGAGCAAGTCTTGGCGATGGATGCAGACGCACACGCCGGGCGAGTCACGAAGACGGGTGCTCTGGATAGGTTCGAAACACGCGAGCTTGTTCTTTACCATGTTGAAGGCGGCCGCGAGGCCTTCGAGCGCCGAAAGCTCAAGTACGGATTCTGAACGTCTCCACGACGAGGACAAACCGCATGCAGGACTTGTCGGGGACAGCGGGGCCAGCGCTAACGGCGACGCTCAAGGCGCTGGGTTTCGCATCGCGGTTCCGAAAGCCTGGCAAGGGAGCTGTCTGAAGGGGAAACTCATTTTGCTGGGAGGAGACTCATGGCCGCGAGTAAACGTGGGACGAAGAAGAAGTCACCAACCAAGCGCCGTCCGTCGAAGTTCGTCTGTCCTGAGTGTGGTTTCAAGGCCGCCCACGCGATGGGGCTTGGCCGGCACAGAACCAGCCGACACGGTGTTCCTTCGCAGCGAGAGCTCGCAGGACGCCGGCGCGGCAGTAGATCGGGCGGCGACGCCCGCCTCGTTAAACGTATCAACATGCTTGAGAAGCGCTACGAACGGCTGGTGAAAGGTCTTCGGAAGGCGCTTGCTGATAGCGCGCGCTGAAGCGCGAGACTATCCCCTAATCACTTTGAGCAACTCGGAGAGAGAAACGCCGATCGCCTGAGTTGTCCGAGCGATGCTGACGAGGATGGGGTTGACTCTTCGCGTTCGAGCGGCTACCGCTCTAATCCTTTGCGAGCGAGAGCGTCGGATCGAGATTCCTAAGATTTCTTTCTACCGCACGCATGTACGGCCTGAAGAAGCGCGCATCCGATGTAAATCCAAGACGTTTCGAACTAGTGCTCAGCCACATCGCGCAAGTCTTTCTCTCGTTCTCGTCTTCCTCCACCGTGAACGACACTCCTGATCCAATCGCCCCCTCCTCTTCGGAGGCCGCACGAGAGGACAAAGAGGAAGCGAGCTTGCCGATTCCTGCTCTGCCACGATAGGTGGCGGTTGCCTCGTTGCCAGAGCGTTCTACTTGCCATTTAGCAGCAGCCAAGTGAAAGCCCCCGGAGAACGCGTTTACAAACGCTGAAAGACAGTCAGATGAGGATGCTCGAACCGAGAAGCGCCATGTCTTGCTGTGATCGAACAACCCCACGCGCCCTCCTTTCTCGATTCGTGTCATTGCTATGGGATGAGGGTTAACCAGGCTGAAAAGCCGTCTTGACGAGTGGTCGCCTCGCTGTGCCCGGCCATCCTCGTCTGAACTCTCTCGGTTGGGATCTAAGCTGACATCACCAATTCACCCAGGGAAACACACCCGTCTGGTCAGCGAAGCGCGATCCCATCGGGGTCAGACGGATGACGCCGTCTGCATCGTGAGAACAGAACTTTGGGCTCACCGCGGACAGCGTGGCCAACAAGAGTTCCTCGGAGATACCCAGCTTCGCGGCCGCGGCTTGGGGGGATCCTTCAGAGTCTCGGACTGCGGCTAGCGCGTGAATCACCCGCCCGGTCTCCTTGGTGTCGAGTTCTGTCATCTCTTTCCACCATGAGGATTGCCCTTGCCCGCGTGCGCGTTGCCCTTTCCGCTGCCAGTGTTAGGCCCTCCAGTCGTGCCGTGTCTAACAGGTCGCGGTGGGGGCGGCGGTGGCTTGAGTGGCTTCGGCGGCTTGGCCAATGTGATCCCCTTTCTCTGGAAGGAGCGCAAGCGATCGACGATTCAGATCCGATATTCGCACTGCGACACTTCCTCGGTCAAGCAATCAGAAAGAACCGCAGGCTTCGGTGGGCCTCCGATTCTTGTGAGCTCGTCCATATCGGCCACCACCCTTACCCCTTGATCCCTTTGAGTAACTCAGAGAGAGAAACACCGAGAGCCTTGGCGATCTTGGCTTGACTGACGAGCGTCGGGTTGTATTCCCCCCGCTCCACCGCGCCGATGTAGTTGCGATGGAGTCCTGCGAGCTCCCCTAACCGCTCCTGCGAGAGGTCGCGGGCTTCTCTCAGAGTTCGAACGCGAACGCCAAACTGCCGAAGGAGTGTGGCTCGTCGCATGCGTGGATGCTGAGGGCCACCCTAGATGCTGGTCTACACAGTATGTAGTGTTCCGAGTCGCCACCAGAGTCACGGCGAGAAGTTTCCCTTGCACACTTCCTAGTGTGTCCGACATGTTCTGTTAACTAAGCCATTACTGGCTTAATGGATTCGGGGATGCGGAATGCGCCGAAGACTAGTCGGGCAGCAATCCCAACGTGGCTCACGACGAATCTCTCTTCTCGTGTGCTTGGCTCTGGTAGTGCCCTTCATCCTGGGGCATGCGCTGGTTGGCCCGCGAAGTACAGCCGTCTTCGCCGCGAGGTCACCGTGGTGTTTCTTGTGAACATGCTTAAGTTCGGGAGGCTGTGGTGAATGATTTCTAACGATCGTAAATCAGGCTTAAGATCCCCGTTGCCATGAAAAGACCGGCTGCGACGTAGGCGTACGACAGCGGGTCCGGGCCCTTCAGGACAAAGTCGAAGCTGGCGCTGGCGTACCAAATAATCGCACCAGCGACAAAGGCTAACATCGAGCACGCAAGGGCGATCCACAGAAGACTCCGCCGCCTCAGGGCCGAGTACGAAGCGACGAGAACAGAGCCACCTACCACTGCGACGAGCAAGAGATCTGTAATCAGATCGGGTGGCTGCGCTTTCAGAATTGCTAACCCAAAGAGAGCGCCAAGCAAGAAGAAGCATACGACTGAGCACGATGTAGCGACGTCATTATTAGCAGCTTCTCACGCACGGCCGAGAGCGTAAAGGGGACTCGCATGGTGCGCTCTGTATGTCCGCTGCTCCTGGAGCTTCGTCCTTCCCAAGCCCCTAGAAACGCCCTAAACTAATGGGACCGCAGCGGTTCCTGTAGGAGACTGTTCCCGAGCCGCCGGCAGGAGAGCACTGAGAGGAACCGGACCGCGAGTCCTACGCCTAGACAGCGCTCCTGCCGGTCGCTGGGGAGATGGACGGCTGGTGGGGTGTCGTGCCTCGAGCACTGATCCATTAGGTCGCTGCTGGTCTCCTCTGGCTCAACCGTCCGGTCCTTCCCCGGAAGGGAGAGCACCGTGAAGTTCCTTGGCATCGACTGGGCCGAGGCACACCACGACCTGTGTCTGGTGGACGAGCCGGGTCGCGTGCTGGCCAAGGATCGGATCCCCGACGGCATCGAGGGCGTCGCGAGGCTGCATGTCATCGTCGCCGACCACGTCGGTGATGACGAAGAGCTCGCGATCGGCATCGAGCTCGATCGTGGTCTGCTTGTGGGTGCGTTGGTCGCGGCGGGCTACGACGTCTACGCGATCAATCCGCTGTCGGTCGACCGTTACCGGGATCGGCATTCCACCTCGGGCGCGAAGTCCGATCCTGGCGACGCGAAGCTGCTGGCCGACATCGTGCGCACCGACCGGCACACCATCGCCGCGTCGCCGGCGACTCCGATCTCTCCGAGGCGATCAAAGTCCTGGCCAGGGCGCATAAGGACCTGATCTCCTCCCGGACGCGCCAAGCCAACCGCCTGCGCAACCAGCTGCGCGAGTTCTATCCAGCGGCGCTGGATGCGTTCGGTTCGGATCTCGCCGACCGCGACGCACTCGCCGTGCTCGAGCGCGCGCCCTCGCCGAGGCTGGGACGGCGTCTGTCGGAAAAGCAGATCGCCGCGGCGCTTCGTCGGGGCGGACGTCAGCGCAACGTCGCCAAGCGTGCGGCGGAGATCGCCGAGGCGTTGCGCTCGGAGCAGCTCCAGGCGCCGGCGGTGCTGGCAGACGCCTACGCTGCGGCGGTGCGGTCGAACGTCGCGGTGCTGCGCGAGATCGTCGAGCAGGTCGCCGTGATCGAAGGGCAGCTGCAAGCCTCTTTTAGGAGCCACCCGGACGCCGAGATCTACCTCAGTCTCCCAGGACTCGGCGATGTCCTCGGCGCCCGGGCGCTTGGCGAGTTCGGCGACGACCGGACCCGCTACACCGATGCTAGAGCACGCAAGGCCTACGCAGGAACCGCGCCCATCACCAAAGCCTCCGGAACAAAAAGAGTGGTGCTGGCTCGGTTCGCCCGCAACACCCATCTCGCCGACGCCTGTCACTTGTGGGCGTTCGCGTCGCTGACACGCTCACCCGGAGCCCGCCGCTACTACGACACCCTCCGAGCCCGCGGAAAGACACACCACAAATCGCTCCGCCAGCTCGCGAACCGGCTCGTCGGCATCCTCGACGCGTGTTTACTCAAGCAAGAGCTCTACCGCGAAGACTTCGCTTGGCCCACCTCGCAGGAGGTCGCCGCTTGACAGCTTCCAGACGTGGGATGTCTAGGGGGTGCCGAGGCCGGTTGGGGTCGGCTGGAACCGGACCGGGAACCGCCGGACCGTGGCGTTGGCGAGGGCGAGACCCAGCGCCTCGATCTGCAGGATGGCAGCGCGGAGCCGCAGATCCGCCTTCTTGAAGTCGCCGGCGACCTGCGCGTCGATCGTCTGGGTCATCGCGTCGCCGTGGCCGCCGATGATCTGCTCCATCGACGATTTGTCCAGCTCCTTGTTCAGCCCCTCCAAGAACGCCCCCGCGTCGGTCGCGAACTGCTCGAGGTCCTGTCGCGCCTTCTCGTGCTTCGTCTTGTCGGTCGCCGTGCCGGCATAGGAGATGAGGAGATCGATCTGCCTCTTCCACACCGGCACGAACGCCTTCTCCGCCTCGGGTCCGTACGAGGCGCCTATCTGCTTCCCGAGATCGGCTGAGACCGCGTCGAGCGCAGCTTTGGCGCCGTCACGCGGGCCGGACTGTTTCGTGAGGATGTTCTCGGTGGTCATCGCCAGGAGATAGACGTGGTCGGTCAGGTGCGCCGCCAATGTTCTACGAAAACCGGCCGCAGGACTGGACGGGTCTCCGGGGTAGATCGCGGGCAGGTCGTCGGCGAACGCGCGCGCGAAGACCGCTCCTACTTCGGACGCGAGCTTCGCTGCGGTTCGCAGCGAAGCGTCGGCCTTCTTGAAGTCCTTCGCGACCTGCGCGTCCACCGCGGCACGGATGGCGCCCATGACGTCGCGCATGTCCACGCCCATCACCCGCGGGTTGATCAACGGCGTCAGGCCACCTGCGAAGGACGCGATCCTCCCGACGGCCTGAGCGAACGTGCGGTCGGCGAGCGGCAGCGCCAGCTTGCGTGCCTTGCCGCTCGCGTACTGGCCGATCAGGTCGATGTACGGGCGCCAGGCGGTCAGGAAACCTTTCTGCCCGCGATCGCCGTACGCCTTCTCGAACTCATCGGCCAACACGAGCGTGTTCTGCTCGAGCGCTTCAACCGCTGCCTCGAAACCCTTCGTTTGACCGGTGACCGCATTCTCGGTCGAGATGCCGAGCAAGTAGACATGCTCTCGGAAGAGAAGTTCCATCGAAGCGCCGAGGGTCGCCGCCTGGGTCGTAGGCAGCTCGGGAAGCTTTTTCGGGTCGGTCTTCGACGCCGGCCCGCACGCGGTGAACGCCAAGGCGAACGCGAGCAGCGTCGTTCCGATCCGGATGCCGGGACTCTTCACCCTTCGATCGTAGCGCAGGGTCCGTCCCGCTTCTGGACCCCGGACGACGACCCGGGGCCCCGCCGCATACGCGCGTGACCCCGGGTCATGAGGATCAGGTCAGGCGAACTTTGCGGGGAATTGTTTGACGATCGCGTCGGCCAGCCCCGAGGAGATCATCCCCATATGGTGAGCCGCCTCACGAAGCATCGAATCCGCCTTCACGAAGTCCTTCGCCTGCTGCGCGTCGATGACATCCTTCAGCGTCAAGATGTGCATCTTCACCAAGTCCGCAGCCGCATCTTTCGGCAGCGCGGGGATCGCGCCGTTCAGGAAGGCGCCGAAGGTCTGCGCGTAGCCCAACAGATCCGATACGGCCTTGTCCTGCTTGGCCTTGTCGGCGAAATTCGACGTGTAGTCGACCACGAAGCCGATGTGCGAACGCCACAGCGGTAGGAACGCCTTCTCCGCATCCGCGCCGAACACCGAACCGATCGCCTTCGACAGCGCAACCGAGTTCTCATCCAACGCCGCCGCAGCAGCCTCGAACCCAGCCTTGCGGCCGCCCAACGCATTCTCGGTCGCCATCGCTGCCAGGTACACGTGCTCCTTCAAACCTGCATCGAGAGTGACGAGGAGTGTCGACGCGGTTCCGGTTACCGATGCGTTCCCTTTCGCGGCCGGCGTTGAGGCCGTATCGGCCTTATCTCCGCAGGCCGCCCCTACGAGGACGAGCGTGGCGGCGAGCGCGATCCCGATCAGTAGCTTCTTCTTCATCTGAGCGAACCTCCTCTTCGAGCGCGTTCCTTCACGATCAAGACCTGCAGGCTCGTGTTGCTAGGTGACGGTCACCTCCCCGCGCATGCTCTTGTGGTTGTTGCAGAAGTAGGTGAACGTGCCCGCGGTCGCGAAGGTGTGCGAGAACGTCTGTCCCTTCGTCTTGTTCCCTGAGTCGAACTCGCCGCTCGGCGCCTCGGGGGTGCCGGACGTCACCGTGTGCTCGATGTCGTCCGAGTTGGTCCAGGTGACGGTCGTCCCGGCCGTGACGGCGAGCGTCTCGGGCTTGAACAGGAAGCCCTTGATCGAAACCGCGTTGGAAGTGGTTCCACTCGGCTGGTCCGATCCTCCGCACGCGCCTAAGACGGCGACGAGCGCGATCACGGCGACCAGTGCGAGCCTCATGCGCTTGCTCTTCATGCAGACCTCCTTCACCCGGCGTTCGTGGCGCGGGGTCCCCCGGTTCGGCGAAACTTGACGCCGATGCCGAACCGTCTCGCGGACGCCACGAGCCCGTACCTGCTTCAGCACGCGCACAACCCGGTTGCCTGGCAGGAATGGGGCACGGAAGCGCTTGAGGAGGCGGAGCGCCGGGACGTGCCGATCTTGCTGTCGATCGGATACGCCGCGTGTCACTGGTGCCACGTGATGGAACGCGAGTCCTTCGAGGACGAGAAGACCGCTGCGGCCATGAACGAATGGTTCGTTCCCGTTAAGGTCGACCGCGAGGAGCGCCCCGACCTCGACGCCGTCTACATGGACGCCGTGCAGGCGATGACCGGCCAGGGCGGCTGGCCGATGACCGTGTTCCTCTCCCCCGACGGACGCCCGTTCTACGGCGGCACGTACTTCCCGCCGGAGGATCGCCACGGGATGCCGGCGTTCGGACGCGTGATGGCGGCGGTGCACGACGCATGGACGAACCGGCGGCAGGAGCTCCTCGAGCAGGGATCGGCCTTGCTGCAGTACATCGAGCGCGCGTCCCAGCTTCCGCGCTCGGAGGATGCCCTGTCTGAGGACACGCTGCGCCGGGCGGTCGAGGTCTTGAGCCGATCTTTCGACTCCGAGTGGGGAGGCTTCGGCGCGGCGCCGAAGTTCCCGCAGCCGATGACGCTCGACTTCCTCCTGCGCATGCACGTTCGCGGCATCCCTGCCGCCTTGGACATGGCGAAGCGGACGCTGACCAAGATGGCGCGCGGCGGGATCTTCGATCAGGTGGGCGGCGGTTTCCATCGGTACTCGGTCGACCGCGTCTGGCTTGTGCCGCATTTCGAGAAGATGCTCTACGACAACGCCCAACTGCTCCGTCTGTACACGCGCGGCTGGCAGGCAACCGCGGACGATCTCTTCCGCGAAACGGCGCTCGCGACCGCCGGCTACCTGCTCCGCGAGATGCGACATCCGTCGGGCGGCTTCTTCTCCTCGCAAGACGCCGACTCGGAGAGCGTCGAAGGAAAGTTCAACGCATGGCCGTTCGACGAGCTGATGGAGGCGGCCACACCGCGAGGCGGGCTCGCCGCAGCCTTCTACGCCGCAACGCCCGAAGGGAACTGGGAAGGCGCGAACGTGCTGTGGCGCCCACGCGACGACGACGTCGTCGCCGTCGAGCAGGGCATGACCGTTCCATTGCTGCTCGATGCGATGGAGGGAGTGCGATCCCGCCTATTCGAAGCGCGATCGAAGCGCGTGCCGCCGGGGACCGACGACAAGGTGCTGGCATCGTGGAACGGGCTCGCGATCTCCGGCCTCGCCGAGGCGGGCCGCGTATTCGAACGTCCCGACCTGATCGACGCTGCCGCGGGTGCGGCGCGCTTCGTGCTGGCCGAGCTCCGGGACGGATCCGGCCGGCTCATGCGGTCGTGGCGCGACGGACGGACGAGCGGCGCCGCCTTCCTCGACGACCACGCAGCGATGGCCGGCGCATGCCTCGACCTCTACGAGACCACGTTCGACGAACGCTGGTTCACGGAGGCCGTCGCGCTCGCCGGCGATGCGATTCGGTTGTTCGCCGACGAGGAGAACGGAGGGTTCTTCGACACCGGCTCGGACGCGCAACCGCTCGTCGTGCGTCCGAAAGATCTCTTCGACAACGCCGTCCCGTCGGGGAACTCGCTGATGCTCGAGGTGTTGCTCCGGATCGGAGCGTTCACCGGAGAGCCGTCGTACGAGGAGCGCGCGGAGCGCTCGCTGCGAGCCTTGCAAGCGGCGCTGGCGAACGCGCCGGCCGGGTTCGGACACGCGCTCGGCGCGCTGGACCTCGCTCTGGCGCGTGCGAAAGAGGTCGCCATCTCGGGCGACCCGGCGTCCGAGGCCGCACGCCGCCTCGCCGAGGTCGTGTGGCGCCGATTCCTTCCCAACCGCGTACTGGCCGTGGGACGCAGTGATGGCTCGGCCGTTCCGTTGCTCAAGGACCGGGCGCAGACGGACGGCCGCGCGACCGCTTACGTCTGCGAGCGGTTCGTGTGCAAGCAGCCGGTCACCGAACCCCAGGATCTGGAACAGGTCCTGAAGACTTAAACGGCGGCGGCGATCCCCTCGGCGATGCGCCAGGCGAGAGCCTGGATCGTCAGCGTCGGGTTGTAGCCGCCCGACGTCGGGAAGATCGAGCCATCGGCGACGTACAGGTTCGGGATCCCGTGGAACCGGCCGTTCGCGTCCACCACGCTGGCGTCCGGATCCGTCCCCATCCGCATTGTCCCGAGCTGATGGTTGACGGCCCCGCCGATCGGGTTGGGGAACCGGCGGCCGATCCCGCGCCGGTGCGAATCGGTCTTGCCGAGCTGCGGGATACCGGTCGGGATCGCGAAAGGAAGCACGACCTGGGACGAGACGGCCCCCATCGCCGCGAAGATCGCCTCGAGCCACGGCACCATCGCCGCCTGTACGACGAGGTCGTTCGGGTGATGGAGGTAGGTGACTCTCGCGACCGGGAATCCGTACACGTCCTTTACGATCGGATCGAGATCGACAACGTTGGATCGCACCGGCGGATCCTGACCGATCATCCCGAGGAATTGGAAGCGTCCGAAGACGCTCCGCATGAACGCCTTGTGACCGCGCCCCCACCCGGCCGTCTTCGCGGTCGAGATGAGGCCGCCGGCGAGGACCGGGTAGCCGCTCGACGGGCCGATCGTCTGGAGGTTCCCGAAGCCGAACACCGGAGGTCCGCCCGGCGGCCCGAGGTAGAAGTCGTCGATGCAGCGCATGCTCCAGAACCCGCGGTAGTAATCGATCCGCTCGTCGAAGAATCCGACGCCGCCGGGGAAATGATGGATCTGCAGATAGCGGCCGACGACGTCGTGGTTGACGAGGTCGCGCGGCAGCTCCGACAGCAAGACGAGGCGCGGCGTGTCGACCGTCGAGCACGCGAGCACGAACGCCTTCGCCTCGGCCGAGCGAGTGACGCCCTCGCCGTCCACGTACAGGACGCGCTTCACGCTTCCGCCGGACAGCTCGATCCGGAACGCGTACGAGTCGGGCCGGATCTCACAGCGTCCGGTCGCCACCGCTTTCGCCAGCGCGGTGACGCGGGTGTCCCCCTTCGCGTTGATGGGACACCCGTGCGACGAGCAGAACCCGCAATAGGAGCAGCCCGGCCGCCCGTCGTACGGGCCGTTGTTGATCGCGACCGGCGTCGGGAAGGGATGGAACCCGAGCGCCCGAGACGCATCCTCGAAGAGCTTGGCGCCGTAGTTCGGCGGATGGCCCGGCATGGGGTACGGATCGGTCCGCCATTCCGCTCCGGGCACCGGCGTGGCCGGCAGCGGCTCGTCCTTCATGCGCCCACCAGCAACGCCGATGAGGCGCTCGACCTCGCGGTAGGCGGGCGCAAGTTCGTCGTAGCTAAGTGGCCAGTCCACTATGTCGGCGCCCGGCAGGTCGCCCCAGGTTGAGCGAGCGTTGAAGTCTTCCGGCCGGAAACGGAAGCACACCGCGCCGTAGTGAACGCTTCCGCCACCGACGCAACGCGACACGGGAAGGACCTTCCCGACGAACTGATGGGGACCTTGCTCCGGCCGGTCGCGGAACGTGCGAGGCTCGATCAACGGATCCTGATCGATCAGGTTCCGCTCGCCGAATCGCAGCTCATCGTCGCCGAAGTCCTTCTCGGTGAGCCACGGGCCCTTCTCGAGCACGAGCACGCGCGCGCCGGCCTTCGCGAGGACGTAGGCGGCGACGCCGCCTCCCGCTCCGGAGCCGACGACGCAGACGTCGAACGTCTGCTTGCCCATCCCTAGCCGAACGGATCTATGACTTCGCGACCGGCGCCGAATCCGTCGATGCAGCCGCCGTAGAACGCGTCGCCGTCGGCGTACGCGCCGTCCCCGAGGAGCTCGTCGGGGCAGGTCGGCTCACCGGAATGGAAGGCGGCGAAGTACGCGATCTCGTTGAGCCGATGGTCGCCGGGAAGCGCGCCGAGATCGCCCGACACGTTGACGTCGAGATAGGCGCCGGTGATCCGCACGCCTGCGGCGTTCACATACCAGGGACCGGTGTAGTACGGGCCCTGCACCTCGGAGTGGACCGTGTGCGTGGTGTTCCCCGTGTAGGTCCGGTTGTGCGAGTCGAACGCCCACACCAGCGGCTCCTGGGCCGAGCCGTCCGGAACGAAGGCCTTGTCGTTCGTGAAGTTCTTGACGTTCGGGCTGTGCGCGATCGGCTCGACGGTGTACGTGGGGTTGAGCGAGCCGTAATGGAAATACGAATGGCCGTGCGCGTACCGGACCGACGCCTCGTTCGGAGGGATCTGGGCGTAGTCGACGAACAGCCGACGACAGCCGTTGCAGAGCGGCGGCGTGACGATCTCGATCTTCACGAGCCCCGTGTCTGCCGGTGCGAAGCCCGAGAAGGCGCAGTCCGGGTCGGCACCGTCGACGGTCGGTCCGATGCCGGTGAGCTGGAACACATCGGGCCTGACGCAGAACGCCTCCGCCGGTTGGTAGTCGGTCCACACATCGGTGACGTCGACCAGCGGCCCCATCGGACTCTGCGTGAACGGCGTAGCGGGGAAGTCGTGCGCGGAGGCGACCGAAGCGGCGAGGAGCAAGGCCGCGCACGCGAGCAACGCGCGTTTCACTCGACCGGCCCCTGCCCCGGGCACGTGCCGGGTGCGACCATCTCCTCGGGGGCGTAGCCGCCGTAGAGGTTCCAGGCTCCCGGGCTTCCGGTCGACGGGAAGCGCACGCCGTGGACGTCCCCCTGGTAGCAGAGATCCTTCCACGAGCGATACCCCGCGTTGCCACCGTAGACGGGATGCCCGTAAACCGCTTCCATCGTGTGATCGTACAGGGCGGCGAAGAACGCAGACCCCTCGAGGTCGAGCGTCGTCAGGACGAGATCTTGGATCGGTTCCGAAGCGTCGGCGAACGAGCCGCCGGCGCGACGGTCGAGTTCCGCGAGACCTTCGGCGTAGACGGCGCGCAAACGGTCGACCTCGGCCGCCCAGCCCATCTCCTTCGCGCGCGTCAGCGGCGGGAACGCCGGGAAGCTCTCGCGCGTCGGGCCGCCTGCGTAGATGTCGCCGTCGCCCGAGAGAAGACGCTCGATGTAGTCGCCCGCGCCCAGATCCGCCGCCGACCAGTCGTCCGGACCATCGGCCGGGATCATGCGAGCCAGAGCCGCGTCGAGGGTCGCCCGCTGGGCCGGGACGAGGACGGGTTGGTCGGGCTGCGCCTTCAGGGAGACGGCACTCAAGGGGATGGATGCAACGGCGGCTCCCGCCGCGCCCGCCCTGGCGGCGGCCGTCAAGAATCCTCTCCTCGTATACCCGCGTCGCATCGCAGAGCGTTTCGCCGGGCGAAGTTCCCTTACCTTCCGGTCCGGGCGAATCGAGCGATTCTGCTGCGTGCATCGACATATCGTCCTACTTTGTCCTTTGAAGAGCCGGCAGGATTCCTCCTGCTTTCAGGCGAAGCCAGCCGGACGCGTTGGGAGACGGGGGCTGGCTTGGCCGGGGAGATCCGCCCACTTATCGCGCACCTGTTCCGCCGTGCCGGCTTCGGCGCACGTACGGCCGAGCTCGACCACTATCAGGCCGCCGGATACGAGGCCGCCGTCGAGGAGCTTCTGTCCGGCGCGCCGCTGATGGGCGCGCAGCCGTCGGGCCCGGAATCGACCGAGGTCGTTCGCGAACCGACCTACAACCTGGTAGGACGCCTTGCGCCCCGCGGACTGCTCGACATCCAGACCGAGTGGCTGAACCGGATGGTGACGTCCACCACGCCGCTGGTCGAGCGGATGACGCTCTTCCTCCACGATCACTTCGCGACGGCATACCGGCCCGGCGACGTCATCGACACGCAGGAGCTCACCGCTCAGAACTATCTCTTCCGCCGGAACGCGCTCGGCAACTGGAAGACGCTCTGCCACGCGATGCTCGAGGACGTGGCGCTGTCGGCGTGGCTCGACAACAACGTCAACGTGAAGGAGCACCCGAACGAGAACCTCGCTCGCGAGCTCATGGAGCTGTTCACGCTCGGGGTGGGGAACTACACGGAAACAGATGTGCGCGAGGCGGCGCGAGCGCTGACCGGCTATCAGATCGGCTACAACCTCGAGCCCCTTGGGCCGCGGAACATGATGGTCTTCAACGCCGAGCTACACGACGACGGCACGAAGACGATCCTCGGGAAGTCCGGAAAGTTCATGCCGCACGACGTGATCAACATCATCCTGGACCACCCTGCGGCTTCGACCTTCCTCGCCGGGAAGCTCATCGAAGCGTTCGTCACGCCGGCTCCGTCGTCCGCGTTCGTCGCCAAGATCGCTTCCGCCTTGAAGGCGGCCAACTGGGAGTTCGTCCCGGCGCTACAAGCGATCTTCACGTCTGCGGAGTTCAAGGACCCGGCGGTCCGCGGCGCGCTGGTGAAGTCGCCCGCGGAGTTCATGACGGGCGCTTTCCGCGCACTGGGCCGCACCGAGAACGAACTCCTGCAAGCGGGGATCGCGTGGATGAAGCAGGCCGGTCAGGCCCTGTACGACCCCCCGAACGTCGGCGGCTGGCCGCACAACGAAGGGTGGCTTGGGGCCGGGCAGGTGCTGGCCCGCTACAACGCCGGGAACGCGCTCGCCGACCGCCATGTCGCGACGTTCGTCCTTCCGGGGCAGACCGCGATCGGGGCAACGACGGTCGAAGGTTGGGGCGAGCTCTTCGGGATGACCGAGCTCGCTCCCGCAACGGTGACCGCTCTGCAGAGCTACCTCGATCAGGCGAAGGATCCGACGCCGCAGACCCTCGACGCCGCGATGATCACCCTTGTCATCGCGAGCCCGGACTTCTCACTCGCATGATGAACCGGCGGGAATTCCTCAAAGCCGTCGCGCTGGCGTCGTCGGCGCCGCTCTGGGTGCGGTTCAGCGCCGTCGGCGCGGAAGCCGCCGAGGGCGGCTCGGTCTCGATCCCCGACCATCTGCTCCTCGTGCTCTTCTTGGGCGGCGGGAACGACGGGCTGAACACGGTCGTGCCCTATCTCGACGGCGCCTACAAAGCTGCGCGGCCGCAACTGGCGCTCAAGCCCGACGAGCTGTACGGGATCGGCGGGGGGCTCGCGCTGCACAAGTCGCTGGCGCGAGTGAACGCCATGTGGCACGCCGGCCAAGTCGCCATCGTGCACAACGTCGGCTATCCCAAGCCGAACTTCTCGCACTTCGACTCGACCTACATCTGGGAGACGGCCGGCCCCGACATGCAGTACCACACGGGCTGGCTCGGCCGATACCTCGACGCGACCGAAGGCCCCTCCAGCGGCCCGGTGCGCGCCGTCGCGGTGGGAACCGCCGGGCTCCCCCGAACGCTGATCGGCGAAGGCGGGGGCGGCGTCGCGCTCAACAGCCTTTCGGACTTCGCGTTCGCCGACGAAGGCCGGCCCGACGCCGCGCTCCGCCGGGCGGCGTTCGCCGCGTTCGGCGTGGGGGCGTCCGGCGGTTCGATGCACGCGAAGGTGGTCGAGGCGCAGAGCCGGATGACGAACGCCGTCTCAGCCGTGTCGAAGGTCGCCGACGACGTGGCGGGGCCGATGACGCCTGCGAAGACGATCGCGCAGATGTTCTCGGCCGGCGTCGGAACACAGATCGGGTTCATCTCGGTCGGCGGGTTCGACACCCACACCACACAGCGCGGGGCGCACGCGGCGCAGCTCAAGGAGGTCGATGAAGCGATCGCAGCCTTCTTCGACACGGCCGGCACGCTCGGGATCGCCGACCGCGCGACCGTGGTGACGTTCTCGGACTTCGGCCGGCGCGTCGGCGAGAACGCGTCCGGCGGCACGGACCACGGCTCCTCGATGCCGGTACTCGTCATGGGGCCGCGCGTATTGGGTGGAACCTACGGTGGCAAGCCGGATCTCACCGATCTGGTCGACGGAAACCTCGAGCCGACCATCCACCTGGGGAGCGTTTACAGCAGCGTCCTGTCGCAGGCGTTCGGCGTGGACCCCAGCCCGATCATCGGGGCCGATTATCCGCTGCTCCCGCTGATCGGCTGAACCGGCTGCGCGAGCATCGTCGCGGATAGCAGACCATCACGATGAGCGCGGCTTGATCGGCTCACCCCTGCAGACAAACTCTTGCTGTCTAGCCGTGATTGAACAATCGACTACCTCGAGTTCAAGGACATATGGCCAAATCTGCGACTGAGTTTCACCACCGACCTCGTAGGTCACTCGAAGATGGCGGACCCTGTGGAGACCAATAGAGTCGCTCCGGAGAGCAACGAGTATCTGCCAGTCGGGAATCTCTTGCGGCTGCAAGGATACGTCCCCAATCGGATGAGGATCGAACACATGGCCCGGAAACACTATTGGCGGATACTGATCCGACAAGATCATCGCCCCCAACTCGCTCGGCCTGAACGCCACCACTTCGACGACCTGAAGGCTCGGAGACTTGCTCACTGGCTCCACCGAGAGAAGATGGATCACCTTCGCAGATTGAATCTTTTCGAAGGAGATACCGTGCGACATCGTCTGTCCTGGACGAGCAGGAACCCTCTGTGTCGTTGGCTGTTGCATCCCGCCGAAAGCCGGCTTCTCTCCGCACGCCGTGAGGATCAGCACCGCATACATCAACACGCAGCACGTAATCAGGCAACGGCCGCAGGGCCTCAATGGAGTTGACCCGCTTTCGTGGACACGTTGGTCTTCCCCCAGTGTCCACCGAACTGGGTCAACTCCAGAGGATTCGAGTTAACACAGCATTAGAGGCCCGGACAGCCGTACAGCGGCCAAGGACTCGGCCCGCACGTCGCGAGCGGAAGTCCCGCGATCGCAAGGATGCGCGGCATCGCGGTCCCGCTGTTGAACACCGGCAGCAAGAACCTCGTGTCGACCTGGATGTGGGTGATGTTGCCGATCGCCTTGCTCTTCTCGTTGATCGCACCGCTCCCGGAGTCCCCGTTGACGATCAGGCCCGAGAAGCGCCAGAGCGTCGGCGACCACGCGATGCCTAGGCCGACGCGCGGCGTGCCGCCGGCGCCGATGCCCGCACCCCAGCCGATGTGCCTGACGAGGAGAGGCTTCTTCGGTCCTGGGTAGTTAGCGGTCGGACCACCCCAGAAGGCCATCGACGGGCTCACGAGACTGTTCAGCGCCGGATTGATCGAGATCAGCGCGAAGTCGTTGCCGGGTCCGCCGTTGACGCTCTTGGTGATGGTTCCGATGTTGAGCAGCACACGGGGCAGGGCGAGCATCGTCACCTGCGCGCCGACGTTTCCGCAGTGACCGGCGGTGCCGATCGCCCAGTTGGCTCCGTTGCGGAACACGAAGTTCGTGCTGCACAGCGTCCCGCCGCCCACGATGATGAACTGCCCGGGTCGGATCCCAAGGAACGCGATCCCCGCCGTCGGAACCGCGACCGACTCTGGTAGCGCAACTCCCTCAACGCCGGAAGCCAGCACCTCGGCGTGAAGCTCGGCCGTGTACCAGGAGGGCGCAGGCGCGGAGAGCGGGATGGCTTTCAGAGCCGGAGCGGTGCTCCCCATCCCGGGCGCAGCCAGAGCGGCGGCCAGAGCGGCGACGAAAGCGAGGCGAGCGATCTTCATCAGGGATCCTCCGAAGCATGGGATTTCGGTCGGATCCTTACTTCGCCCCGCGCTTCCCGAAGTCCTCCCCCGCCGCGGATACGTGAGAAGGGGGCGCTCGGCGCCCCCTTCTCACGTCTTGGCTCGGACTACGGACAGCCGGGCAGCGGCCACGAGATCGCCGAGCACGTCGCGAGTTGGTAGCCGCCGGCGATCTGCAAGATCTTCGTCATCGACGTGCCGGCCATGAACACCGGCGGGAAGAGGCTCCCGTCGACGGCGATGTGCGTGATGTTCCCGGCCGCCTGTCCACCGAGAACGATCGCGGCGCTCCCCGAGTCGCCCGGCGTGATCACACTTTCGAAGCGCCATGCGTTCGGTCCCCAATCGAGACCCAGCCCAACGCGAGGCGTTCCACCGGTGCCGACAACGAGACCCCAGCCCGCGTGCTGAACAACCGCGGGGCCAGAGCCGCCGTACACGCCGGTCGGTCCGCCCCAGTACGCGAGCGACGGGCTGACGTCGCCGTACAACTCGGGCTTGATCTTGATGAGCGCGAAGTCGTGGCCGATCCCCGCGTCGCCGGTGCTGAGCACGACGTTGCCGATGTCGACCAGTCCGCCGGGCAGATACAGCATCGTGACCTGCTCGCCGACGTTTCCGCAATGACCCGCGGTGCCGATGAAGAATTCACCCGCGCCGTTGGTGAAAACGAAGTTCGATGTACAGAGCGAGCCGCCGCTGAGGATGATCAGCTGGCCGGGCCGGATCCCGAGGAACGTCAGCGAGGACGTCGGGATCGCGGCCTCGGCGGGCAACGGCACGCCGCGCGGCCCGGCGGCCAGCACCCGCTGATGCAGCGCATCTGTGTACCACGACGGAGCCGGTGCCTTGAGCGTCTTCCACTGGATGCTATTGCCGAGCAGACCCGCGTTGGATACCGCGGGCGCCACGATCATCGTGGCGAGAGCTGCTGCTGCGAACGCGACGGCGAGCTTGCGAAAACCCTTCATCCTGGACCCCTACTCTCTGAGCCGGTCGCCCCTTCCGAGGCAAACCTCATGGTAGGCGCGATGAACACCCTTCGTCCGCCGTCGCCCGGTTCCTTATCGGAGGATTTACCCGAACGTCCCGAGAATCATTCCTTCGTGAAAGCCCTCCTGTTGTGCCTGGTCACGATGCTCACGACCGCGTCACTGGCATGGTCGGCCGACATCGCAACGCCCGACGGGCGCGTACGCGTCGAAGCGGGAGCCAAGCCGTCGGAAGGTGGAGCGTCCGCGACTCTGACGGGCCGGGCCGGCGCATTCGGTTTCACGAACACCGCGTCGCTCGGCCTCGATGGAGCCCGGGTCGGCAACCCCCCGACATCGGGGGCGGTAGAACTCTCGCGTTCGGGGTTCTCGTTGGAGCTCGACGAGTCGCCCTACGGACCGCCGATCGCGACCGCGACGCTCGGCGTCGGCGGCATCACCGAAGCGGTCGACGACGCCGGCCGTATGACCGGACTGATATGGCCCGGGCCGGGTTGGTACGACCAGGTGAACTTCCTTCAGATCGCGCGCGGGCATCCCAATCGCGGAGCGCCGGCCAACGGGGGATCGTTCGGCGGGATCGGCACCGATTGGCTCACGCCCGAGTTCGGATGGCTCCCGGTGAGTCAGACGTGGGGGTCCGAGGATTCGGAAACGCTCGTCACCGTTCTCGCCAAGGACGGCGCCACGGTGAGGATCACCGACGTGGTCCATCCGACGCTCGACCTCGTCGCGCGAAACTTCGCGTTCTCTGGAACCGCCGCGACCTTCTCCTACTACGCGAACATGAATCCCACGACGACGCGCGTGCCGCGCGTCCCGTCGGTCACCGACGCGCTGCTCGACAACGTTTCCGATTTCGCGACCGCGTTCGATCCGGATTCGTCGGTCATGTTCCACTTCCGGCCCTACCGGGTGGACCCGGTGCCGCTTACCACGATCGTCACCTCGCACAAGGGCGAGACGCTGGTGCCCGACGCACTCGATCGGACCTACGGCCGCGGTGTGTACGTCGCGATCGGCGCGAGTGGTCCGGCCACCGAGCACCAGGCCGGGATCGACGCCGCCGGGCTCGTTCGGGAAGAGGCCGAGGGCACGGCGCTGCTCGATCCGTACCACGATCTGTCCGACGGACATCTCTCGGGCTCCGACTTCGCCACGGGCAAGACCGCCGGAGGACTCGCTGGAATCCCACCAGACCCCGACGGGTCGTACACGATCTACATCTCAGCCTCGGACACGGCGAGCGGGGCGGCGGCGAGCGTCGCGGCGGCGCGTGCGAGCGGCTTCGGCGCGATCCGCGAGGCATCGGAATCCTGGTGGTCGAACTGGCTCGCCCCGGCGCGGCTCCCGGCCACGTCGAACCCGCGGGCGCTGGCCGTGTCGAAGCAGGCCCTGAAGCTGATCCGCACGGCGACCGATCGCCGGACCGGCGCGATCGTGGCCAACGCGACGCCGCAGACCCCCTATCGGCAGGACTGGGTGCGCGACGGCGCATTCTTCAACTACGCGCTTCTGCTCGCCGGGTACGACGAGCTCGCGAAGCGGCACGGCGAGTTCTACGCGCGCATCTACCGGCCGGGTGGGACCTGGGACTCGTTCTACTATCCGGACGGTGGGGAGGCCGGTGCGGTTTTCCCCTACGAGATCGACTCGCAAGGGCTCGCGTTGTGGGCGCTATGGCTGCCGTACGAGTTCACCGGGGATCGCTCCTACCTCGAGCGGGTGTACCCGGCGATAGCGGACACGGCGAACGCGCTGCTGCTCTGCCACGATCCGCTCACCAACCTTCAGTGCTACGCGCCCGAGGACGACGCCTTGCAGCCGACGCAAGGCACGCAAGGCGCGGCGACGACCTACCTCGCGCTATCCAAGGCGGTCGCCGCAGCCGAGGCGCTCGGCGTGGAGCCCGACCCGCGCTGGGGGCGCCGGGCCGCGGGGCTGCGCGAGGCGGCGATCGCGCGCCTCTGCGACGTCGGCGGGTGCGGCGGCGGCCGCGGGGGCGTCTACCTCGCCTGGCCGTCCCGGCTGCTCTCCGACGGAGCGCCGCAGCTGCTCCAGACGCATCTCGCCGGGTTCGCGAGCGAGCTCGATGCGCGCGCGAACTTCTCGAGCCCCGAGATCGGCGGCTACTTCCAATACCCCATGGAGTCGCTGCTCGCGCTTGCCCCGCTGTGGACGGCGGCGGATCGAGAGGACAGGCTGACCGGCTGGGTCGCCTGGCTGGCCGACTCCGTCGCTCATCCGGGCGTACTCCAGTTCGGAGAACGCATCTTCCGGACCGGGGACCGCACCTACCTACACTCGATCGGGTTCCCGCACATCTGGTCGGGGGCCGAGGCGTTCATCGGAGCCGCGTTCGTGCACGGCCTGAGCGGCTGTCCTGCCGGCCTACTGGTCGGCGAGGCCACTTGCCGCGGCTAAAAGGATCCGAACCTTGTTCTGCAGCCGGGCGGCGCGCTAGGCTCGCCGCCTTGTGGAGAAGACCCAGCAGCGAAACCTGGTTCTGATCCTCGCCCGGGAGCTTGCATCGAACTCGGCGACGCCGATGTTCGTCGTCGACCCGGCGGGGAACCTCATCTACTTCAACGAGCCGGCCGAGCACGTGCTCGGACGGAGCTTCGCCGAGACCGGCCCCCTCTCACCTGAGGAATGGGGGACGATGTTCTCGCCGGTGGACGAGGACGGCGCGGCCATCCCGCTCGAAGTGCTCCCGCTCGCGAAAGTGATGCGCGACCTCGAGCCCGGGCACATGGAGTTCACCATCACGGGGCTCGACGACGAGAAGCGGAAGATCGCCGTGACCGCATTCCCGCTCTTCGCGAGGGCGAACGAGTTCGTCGGCGCCGTCGCGATCTTCTGGGAACAGAAACCGACGGGATCGGCGTAAGGATGCACGCGCGGATATGGGGATGCCGGGGGTCACTTGCTTCGCCTGGGCCGGAGACGATCCGGTACGGCGGCAACACGTCCTGCATGGAAGTCCGGCTCTCGGACGGCACCCTCATGGTTCTCGACGCCGGCACCGGCATCCGACCGTTCGGACTGTCGCTCGACCCCGACCGCGACAAGACGATCCACCTGTTCCTGTCGCATCTGCACCTGGATCATCTCGAAGGCCTCGGATTCTTCTCCCCTCTTTGGCGCCCCGACGTCGAGCTCCACGTGTGGGGACCGCCGTCGCCGCTGCGCTCGCTCGAGCAACGGATCGCGCGCTACCTCTCACCGCCTCTCTTCCCGGTGCATCTCTCCGACATCCCGTCGCATCCGCAGTTCCACGATGTTCCCGACGGTGAGTTCACGATCGGCGGTGCGACGATCCGGGCACAGCCGATCTCCCATCGCGGCCCGACGGTCGGCTATCGCATCACGGAGAACGGGAAGACGATGGCATACCTGCCCGATCACGAACCCGCGCTCGGTGTGGACCTTGCCGAGATGGAGCCCGAGTGGATCTCTGGACACGGCGTTGCGGAAGGCGCCGACGTGCTGTTCCACGACGCGCAGTACACGCCGGAGGAATACGCCGATCGCGTCGGCTGGGGGCACTCAAGCGTCGAGCATGTCGTCACGTTCGGCCTCGTCTCCAAGGTGAAGCAGCTCGTGATGTTCCACCACGACCCGCTCCACTCCGACGAGCACCTCGAGGCCCTGGTCTCGAAAGCGGGCGAGCTCTGGGGCGCGAACGGCAACGGCGGCGATCCGGTCCTCGCGTACGAGGGGATGGAGATCGAGCTTTAGGTCCGTTCGCACACGGAGACGCGTGTCGTGTGCGGGAACTCGATGACTTCTCGTCCTGTCGTTTCCGGATGGGACTCGACCAAGGTCTCGATCCGCTCGAGGACCTTCGCCCGCTCGTCGTCGGGCAGCCTAGCGATGAAGCTCGTGGAGGCGACCCGGTCGACGATGCCCTCCGGTGCGATCGGCTGCACGTTCGGGAACGAGCGTTCCTCCAAAGGCCCGAACCCGGGCGCGGGGAAGGCGCGGCGCCACTCGCCCGTTTCGTGACGGCGGATCACGTCGCCGAACTCATCGACGATCGCGGCCATCTCGCGGACCCAATCGACCGAGGTATCGCGCGCGTTCCATACGAGCCCGAGCCGGCCGCTTGGCTCGAGCACGCGGTGGATCTCCGCGAGCGCGCGCGGTGCGTCGAACCAGTGGAACGCCTGAGCGGCCACCACCGCGCGGGCAGACCCCGATGCGAGCGGGATCGCCTCGGCCGAGGCCGCAACGGTCGCGACGGCGGGGAGCAGAGCGGCGAGCCTCTCGCGCATGGCGGCCACCGGCTCCACCGCGATCAGGTGGGCTCCGGTCGACACGAGCAGCTCGGTGAGCTTTCCGGTCCCGGCGCCGAGATCGACCACACGGGAACCCCTCCCGATCCGCAGCCGCGCTACCAGCCAGGCGACCGCAGCCGGTGGGTAACCGGGACGTGCGCGCGCGTACGCCTCGGCTCCCGCCTCGAATCCCGAAGAAGCGATGCGATCGACCGACATCGCGATGGAACACTACCAATGCGTGAAGCGTCGGTAGTGGTGTTGAGTCGCGTTGCCCAACGATGCAAGCTCCACATAGCCTGAAGCGCTGTTCGCTTGGGTGGTGCCAGTTTGGGCATCACACGGGGAGGGGATAAAGCCGCGCACGCATCGCCCGCCTTGCCGGAGGACGACATGGTGATGGATTCGAACGAAACCTACGAGTTCCCCTGGCTCACCGGTTTGGCTCAACGCTGGCACCGGCGTCGTACGTTCGGATCCCGCAACCTGCCGGGCGCGGGCGAACTTGCCGCGCGCAAGCTCGCATCGGGCGAGCGCATCAGCGTCGTGCTTCCCGCGCTCAACGAAGCGGCCACGATCGGGCCGATATGCTCGACGATCAAGCGCCGGTTGATCGACGGTACCGGATTGGTCGACGAGCTCCTCGTCGTGGATTGCTCGTCGGACGACGGCACGCCCGAGATCGCGACCGAGGCGGGCGCGATCGTGCACGACGTCTCCGACCTCATCCCCGAGATGCCGGTCGTGCTCGGCAAAGGCGAAGCGCTGTGGCGCAGCCTCTCGGTGGTATCCGGCGACATCGTCGTCTGGGTCGACTCCGACATCCGCAACTTCTCGACCCGGTTCGTGACGCGGCTCGTCGCGCCGATCCTGAGCGACCCGACGATCTCATTCACCAAGGGCTTCTACCGACGGCCGATCGCGCGCGGGGACGAGTTGATCCCCGACGAGGGCGGTCGCGTCACCGAGCTCCTCGCCCGCCCGATGCTGGCCGCGTTGTTCCCCGAGCTGTCTGGGTTCATCCAGCCGCTGTCGGGCGAGTACGCCGGCCACATCGACGTGCTGAGGCGCGTGCCGTTCTTCAGCGGATACAGCGTGGAAGTCGGCCTGCTGATCGACCTGCTCGACACCGTGGGCCTCGACGCGATGGCGCAGGTCGACCTCGACGAGCGCATCCACCGGAACCGGACGCTGGCCGAGCTCGGGCCGATGGCCTACACGATCGGCAAGACGATCTTGCGCCGGGCCGAAGATCGGGGCCGCATGCGTTCCGGGCTCGATCTCCCGGCCGCCCCGTTGCTCAGTCCCTCGCCCGACGGCATCCAGATCCACGACAGCATCGAGGTCGAGCGCCCGCCCATGGAGCAGATCTCGGCGCACCTCGAGGCGTTGAACGACGAGGAAGAAGAGCAGGCCGCCACGTTGTAGCGCTCGCTCAGTCGGACTGGGCGCCGAGCATCTCCGAGGTTTCCGACGCTTCGATGCCGGCCGGCGGAACCGTCTGCTCGGCGAGGGTGCGCTGGACGCCCGCTTCGGCCCAGCGGCGTAGCAGATAGGGCTTCCGCTCGAGGAAGAGGTCCGCGTAGCGCCCGATCCGCTCCTCGGCGGCGTCCTGGTCGTCGGCCGACGCCTCCTGCACGAACGTCGCCGTGCGCGCGAAGTACAGCGGGATCATCGAGTCCAGCAGAACCGATGAGTCGACTTCCGCCGCACTGAACGCGACGAGGTAGTCGTAGACGATGTGCGCCCACAGGTCGGCGGGGAGCACGAAGCCCTCGGTCTTCTCGGCCGCCTCGTCGGTCGCCCGGACGACGGCGTTGAGCGTCTCGGCCGAAAGTACGTCGCGCCAGAGCTTCTCGTACTTCATGTATCCCTCGATGAAGCGCCATGTGAGCCGCCCCGCCTTGATGCGGATCTCCTCGGCGGACGTCGCGGCGCGGAAGCCGTACGTGGACACCGACGTCATGTCCTCGACGTCGCTCCACCGGTCGACGTAGCGGCCGGCGAGGGCGAACAGCGAGCCGACGACCTGCCGGAACATCGGGCCGAGGTGCGTGCCGGGGTCCTTCGCGTCGTGGACCTTCGCGCCGAGCTGTGTCTGGCAAACCCGGAATCTTTCGACGATGGCGGTCGTGGTCATCCAGATGTCGATGCCGTACCTAGCGACGTCGGTGCCCCAGACGTCGCGGTGGGCCCAGCTCGCGGCCATCCGGCCGGAGAAGCCGAACTCCCCGCCGATCGGCTGGCGGACCAGCGATCCGTAGAGCGCGGACGTCAGGGGGAACGCGATCGCGTTGGTGATCGTTCCGTCGTACTTATGGCGCGCGTACATCGGCGCGACGAAGTCGTGTCCGTTGACGAGCACCGGGCGCAAGAGCGCCTCGACCCACTGCGGCGTGATCGAGCGCAGATCCGAGTCGAACACGGCGCACGCCCGGGCGCCGACCATCTCCGCGACGGAGAACAGCGTGCGGAACGCGCTGCCCTTCCCGGAGATCCCGCGGTACTGGAGGGCCAGCCGTTTCGGCGAGGGCGCCTTCGGATCGATCAGCAGGAACTCCTCGTCGGGTCCGGTCGAGGCCTCCATCGCGGCGGCGACGGTGCCGTCCTCGGAGCCGCCGTCGGACACGACGATGGCGGCCGAAACGCCGGGGAACGCCCGGCGCAGCCCGGCCTCGACGGCGCGGACGACGTTGGGGATCGTTCGCACGTTGTTGAACGAAGGGATGCCGCAGATGATCTCGACCCCGTCGAGCTCGCCGATGTGCGGCTCGAGCTCGGCGGAGAACTCGCTCGCAGCGGTCTCCTCCGGCGGGGGTCGGCGCTTCCTAGGCATAACCTCGTTCCCCTACCCAGTCCGAGCCCAACCCACCCTCACCGAGACTCGGCGAGCCGGAACAGCTCGATCTTGTGCGCCTCCCGGAAGAAATCCTGGCCGAAGTAGCGAAGCATGTACTCGACCTGCGAGACGTGCGCCTCGATCGCCTGTAGCTTGCGGTCCATCAAGCCCGGTTCGAGCGCGAAGTCGATCGCCAGCTCGTCCGGCGGACTGACCGGGGGCAATCCGGGAGCGAACACGTTGAACTTGTTCATGCGAGGAACGAACTCGTCCGCCCACTCCTTGGTTGTCGTCGCGTAATAGAGCTTCGCCCCCCGCTTCCCGATACGACGGAAGGCCTCCGTCGTCCAGGCGCAGACGGCCTTGTGATCGGCGTGGTCGGTCATGCCGTCGGGCCCGAACGTGAAGACGGAATCCGGAGAGACCTCTTCCATGATCGCTTGAACCTTCGCGGTAGCATCCTCGGGAGGAACATCGGCGCACGAACCATCGATGTAGCCGAGCCAGTGGTGCTCGCTCACGCCGAGGATGCGCAGCGACTCCATCAGCTCGGTGTCTCGCACCTCGCCCATCGTCTCCGAAGGCCAGCGCTTCTCGTCCCAGGAGCCGCCTTCGCCCTTCGTAGCAGTCACGCACACGACCCGGTCGCCGTCGTCCGCCGCTCGCGCCATGAGCCCGGCGGTCAGGTATGTCTCGTCGTCGGGATGTGCCCAGACCCCTAGGATCGTGCCGAGCTCCGACATCGGTAGCCTCCCTTCACATCGCGCGGCGACGGAGCGCCGGCAGGTCGAGGACGGTGATCCCGCGCCGCGCGGTTTCGATGTAGCCGCGCGATCGGAGTTGATGGAGCGCCTTGCTCACGGCTTCTCTCGAGGCGCCGGTCCAGCCGGCGAGCTCTTGCTGCGACAGCGGGAGCGCGATGCGGATCCCACGCGTGGACTCCTCGCCGAAACGCTCGGCAAGCTCGACCAGCCGGTGGCACACGCGCCCCACGGTGTCGTGTGCACCGAACTCGATCCGTTTCCGGTCGGCGTCGCGGAGCTTCCGGGAGAGCATCTGCATGAGCGACACCGTGACGCGCGGGCGCATCTCCAGGAAGGCGCGGAAGTCTTCGGCCGGCACGCTCAGCACGTCGACCTGCTCGAGCGCGCTGGCCGAAGCCGAGCGCGGCTCGCCGTCGATCGCAGACAGCTCCCCAAGGAGCTCGCCGGGGCCGCGAACCGCGAGGACGACCTCCCGTCCGTCCGCGGTGAAGCTCGACACCTTCACGCGGCCGGCGCGAACGATGAGAACGTGCTCGGCGCCTTCGCCTTCGTGGAAGAGCATCGCGCCGCGGCGGAAGCGCCGCGCGCTCCCCCACGCCGTCAGCGCCTCGAGGTCGCCCGGCTCCAGCACGGCGACGAAGCCCTGGGCCATCACCACCTCACCGGGTACAGGCGGTGCGTGCCGGCCAGCCCTTTGAGTTGAACGTCTCGCGCCTCGCCGTACTCGAACTCCTTGCTCGAGGCCGTGAGCTCGCGCAGCAGCGAGGACACGAGGATCTCGCCCCCCTCGGCCGCGGCGCCCACTCGGGCGGCGAGGTTCACGTGGCGGCCGTAGAAGTCGCCCTCCTCCGCGATCGCTTCACCGGTGTGCAGGCCGATACGGACGCGGATCGCGTCGTCGGGGTTCTTGTCCGCGTGCCCGGCGAGCGCTCGCTGGATCTGGACGGCGCAGGCGACCGCGCGTCGCGCCGAGGAGAAGGCGACCATGAAGCCGTCGCCCGACGACTTCACCTCGAACCCGCCCTGCGCGGCGACCTGCTCGCGCACGATCGCGTTGTGCATACGGAGCAGTTCGATCCACCGGCGGTCGCCGACCTGCTCGTTCAGGGCCGTGGAACCCTCGATGTCGGTGAAGAGCAAGGTGACCGTTCCGTCGGGCGCCGCGTGCGTTCGAAGGTTCGGGCGCTCGCGTTCCAGCGACGACGCGACCCGGTCGATCGACGTCTTGATGTCGGCCGGGAGCACCGCGCCTTGGGCTTCGAGCTTCAGGGCGACCGCTCGCTCGGCGAGCGGCGTCATCCCGATGTCGTGTGCGATCGCGAGAGCTCGATCGAGCGCCGCGATCGCCTGGGTCGCGTCGCCCGGCCTGCCTCGGCGGAGCCAGGCGTCCGCTTGGTCGAGAAGGGTGGTCGCGATCCACGGCCGGGCCGCCATACGCTCATGGAGCTCGAGAGCGACCGCGTGGTGCTCGATCGCTTCTTCGAGTCGCCCGGTGGCAGCCTCGAGCAAGCCCATGTACCGGGCACCGGCGCCGAGGCACCACACGGCGCCGCCTGCCACGATGTTCCGGTGCTCGAACGGACGGAGGATCTCGATCAAGTCGTCCGCTTCTTCGAGACGGCCCATCTCGACGGCGAGCTCCGCCAGCATGGCGGCGGCGAAGGAGGTGACCAGACCGCCCCAAAGCAGGCTGTTCAATCCCTCCGACATCACCAGATCGAAGTCGCGGACGGCCTCCTCGTGATCCCCCAGGTGCCAACGCAGATAGGCGTAGAGCAGATCGAACCACGGGAGCCGGGAACCGAATCCTTGCGAGTACGTCGTCAGACTCGCGATCGCCTCTTTGACCTTCTCGAGGTCTCCTCGCTGGACGGAAGGAACCATGATCTGGCCCGTGTAGACCTGGATCGCGTCGGGCTCTTGCGCGCGGGTACCGACGTCGTACGCGAGGTGCACCCAGCGGTCGAACTCCTCATACCGGCCTGCGAGTCCGGCCATCGTTGCCCGCCGCGAGTACGCATAGAGCATGTACCGGGGGATGCGTGACTCCTCCGCGAGCTTCGCGTATTCCTCGACGGCTGCGGCCGCACGTTTGATGTCGGCCTGTTCGGTGAAGCCGATGATCCCCCACATGATCCCGTCCAGGAGCAGCTCGAGATCACCGACCGGGCGAGCCAGCTGCGCGATGCGCTTGCCGCTCTCTATCCGTTCCTCGGGAGGGTCGGCCAGCCACAATACGTATGCCTGAGCGCTCAGCGCTTCCGCGAGCGCGATCGGATCGTGCGAGGCGGATCCGGCTGCAACCGCGTCCTCCGCGAGCCGGCGGATCCGTTCGGTTTGCGGGCTGAAGTACAGGGTGCGCGCCAACTCGGAAGAAAGACGGGAGCGGAGCGCAGGATCGTCCCCGCCGATCCCAGCCAGGGCCTCCTCGAGGATCGTCGCGCGCCGCTCGTCCACGGAACCGAAGGACGCGCCGGCGCGCAAGCCGATCCCCGCCTCGGCGAGCGCCCGCATATCGCCGGTCGTCCGGGCGAGATCAGCTGCCTTGAAGAACGCTTCTCGTGCCCCCTCGGTGTCCCCGGCGCGGCGCTGCGCCTCACCGAGCCGCAACAGGTAGGCGCAACGACGAGCCACGTTTCCCGGCGCCAGCTCCAGAGCGTCGAGCGCGCGGAGACAATGTCGCACGGCCTCCTCATAGGCGAGCTGCGCGAGGGCCCGGTCGGCCGCGCGCTCCCCATACGACAGAGCCTTTTCCAGATCACCGCCCGGAGCGGCCTCCAGGAAGTGGTGAGCGAGCTCGGCGAGGTGCGGCTCCTGCGAATCGGCGTAAAGCTTCTCGAGCACCTCGCCGATCCGTCGGTGGAGCATGACGCGGCGCGTCGTCGGGATCTCTTCGTAGAGAGTCTCGCGGATAAGCGCGTGCGAGAAGGTGTACCGGTCGAGGGATCGCGGGGCCTCCCCGATCACACGGGCCGCCCTCGCTTCCTCGATCGCGTTCATCACGGCGACGCCGTCGAGCTCGCCGGCGGCCTGGACGACGCCGAGTGCGAAGTCGCGCCCGACGACCGAAGCGATGCGCAGCAACTCGTTACATCCGTCGGACAACTGGTCCAGGCGCCGTCCCACGACCTCGCGGACGCTTTGAGGGATGCTGATGCTCCAGGACCCCTCGGCCGGCCGCTCGAGCTTCCCTTCGCTCGCGAGCAGCCGCACGATCTCGCTGACGAAGAACGGATTCCCTTCGGTCTCTCGGTGCACCGTGCGTGCCAGTTCCGGCGAGGGAGCGATGCCGGACGTCATCTCGATGTAGCGCGCCACGTCTTCCTCGAGCAGCCCGCGGAGGACAACGCGTTGGCTTACGTTCTCGCGCGCGAGGTCCGCGAGCGTGCGGGCGAGGGGATGCTGGCGCCGTAGCTCGACGTCTCGATAGGTGCCGAGGATGAGAAGGCGCGACGAGCGCATCTCCCGCGCGAGGAACTGCAGCAGAAGCAGCGACGGTTCATCGGACCAATGCAAGTCGTCGAGCACGACCACGAGCGGTTGAGCACGTGAGGCATTGCGGAGAAGCATCCCGATGGAATCGAAGAGCCGGAAGCGAGCCTGCTCGGGGTCGAGTGCGGGGGGTTCGGGCAGGTCGGGGATGCGGTCGCGGATCTCAGAGACGACCTGGGCGATCTCGGCAGCGCCCGTCCCCATCACCGACCGGAGGGCATCAGCGTCTCGGTCGTGAACGTAGGATCGGATCACCTGTACCCAAGGCCAGAACGCCGGTGCACCCTCGCCTTCGTAGCAGCGGCCGACGAGGACCTGCGCGCCGCGCAGACGGGCGTAGGTTGTGAGCTCGTCGGCCATGCGCGTCTTACCGATCCCCGGCTCCCCCATGAGGAGCAAGAGACGTCCCCGGCCCGACAGCGCGTCGTCCAAACCGGCGCGCAGATCATCCATCTCCCGTTCGCGCCCCACGAAGACGCCGCCGGCGAGCCGGTCGAGCGGGTTCGCCTCCTCGTGCGCCGCTGCGGCCGGACCGGTGGTGCTCGTCGCCGTCGCGATGACGAGCAGCGCGTCTCGGACCTCGGTCGCCGACTGGGGCCGCTTCTCCGGATCCTTCGCGAGCAATCCCAGCACCAGCCGCTCGAGGGCCGGAGAAACGTCTGGGGTGTGCCACGACGGAGCGACCGGAGCGGTCCCGATGTGCTGGGAGATGATGGCGACGGCCTCGTCGCCGAGGAACGGCGGGCGTCCGGTCAGCATCTCGTAGAGCATCGCGCCGAGCGAATACAGATCGCTGCGGGCGTCGGGGGCCCGGCCCATGGCTTGCTCCGGCGCCATGTAAGCGACGGTGCCGAGCATCATGCCCTCGGCCGTGAGCCGCGATCGCTCGAGTGCGACCGCGAGCCCGAAGTCCCCCAGCCGGGCGCTGCCGTTCTCCTGGAGCCACACGTTCCCGGGCTTCACGTCCCGGTGGACGACGCCCCGGCTGTGCGCGTGCTCGAGCGCATGTGCGACCTGGCTGCCGATGCGCACCGTGTCCTCCAAGGGCAGCCCGTGCCCGTCCGCGGCGGCGATGAGGTCATCGACCGATCCCCCGCTCATGTACTGACACACCAGGTACATGGACGCGTCCTCCTCCACCACGTCGAAGACGGTCACGATGTTCTGATGGTCGCCGAGGCGTGCCATGGCTTGTGCTTCGAAGCGGACCCGGTCGAGCCCGGACTCGTCGAGCCCCTCGGTCTTGATGAGCGCCAGCGCGACGTCGCGCTCGAGTCGCGAGTCGCGAGCGAGGAACACCCGCTTCCGGCCGCCCTCGCCGAGGAACCGTTCGACCTTGTACCGGCCTCCCCCGAAGGCGGAGGGAAGACTGGGTTGCCGTGCAGGCTCGGGGGGGGGGGGGGGGGGGGG